>VFHF01000302.1 GCA_009392095.1 SAR202 cluster bacterium | reverse complement strand
GAAGGCAAGGCCACATCAATCCCAAGTATCTCTGGATTGATCAGGTCGGCCAGACTCTCGTTGGATTTCAGAGATTCCAGGTCCAGGAAAACCGCCGAATTGAAACTCTCGGGTACCAACGAAAATAACTTGGTTAATTGGGCCAGCCGCTCAGGGTCGGCGGGCGAGATTTCCGCATTGGCGAAGTCTCTGTAGGGTATGGTTGTAGCCGTAGGAGTGGGCACGGGAGTCGCCGTCGGTTCGACGGTGGGCGGCGCTGCCTTGGTGGCGAGTTTTGTTGCGGTCGAGCAGGCGGCCAAAAAGACCAGCGTAAAGGCGGCAGCGAGAATCGCTACGACGGCTTGTTTCTTAGTTGGGAGATTCAAGGACTCTGGGCAGCGGCGGCACGCTCTTCGTTGACATGGGTCAGATATTCTCTCATGTCCAACACCTGTACGGCGTTGGTGGTGCCCGAAACCCCCGGCGAGAACCCGTGGACGATGGTCACGACGTCGGTCTCTTCGATCGTCCCGCCATCCAGACCTGCCTGAATCACCGATGCCACCAGTCCGGCGACGTCCTGTTGAGGAGGGATGACGCCACCCGGCCGGATTCCCCACCCCATGCACAACTTCTGAAGCACAGCGCCATCATGGGAAAAGGCCACGATATTGGTGTTGGGCCGGTACCTGGACAACTCAAATGCTGCTCGTCCAGTACTGGTTACCACCACAGCTTTGGAACCGAGAGAGTGGACCAGCCGCGCCGCGGCGGATGTAATCGCCTGGGTGCGGTCTCTCGAGTTCAGGTCGCTGAAATACGGGTAGATAGTCTCGGCTTCCGTTACCGTGGCATCGGCCGTCTGAAAGGCCGCGAGCGGGTGTTCTCCGACCGCCGTCTCGTCGGAGAGCATTACGGCATCGCAGCCGTCTAGGACGGCGTTTGTCACGTCTGAAATCTCAGCCCTGGTCGGCGCCGGGGCAACAACCATGGACCAGAGCATCTGGGTGGCGATGACCGACACCTTGCCCGCATCGTTGGACTTCTTCACCAATTGCTTCTGAACAAGGGGCACCCGTTCCATGGGAATCTCCACACCCAAATCGCCCCTGGCCACCATGATGCCGTCAACTTCGGGAAGGATCGTGTCTATGTTGTCGACACCTTCGCCGCGCTCCAGTTTGGCCATCACAAGGGCCTTGCTCCCGGCGGCGTTCAGATGCTCCCTTGCGTAGAGGATATCCTCAGCCGTGCGCACGAAAGACAATCCGACCCAATCGACGCCGTGCTCGACACCGAATTGAAGGGCTATCTTGTCCTGCTCGGTCAAGACTGGGTCATCTATGGGCACACCGGGCAGGTTCACTCCTTTGTAAGACGACACAACCCCAGAAGACTGGACGATGGCATCGACTCGAGAATGGCTGGATGCAGTGACGGTCAGTCGTACCGTACCGTCGGCTATGAAAATGTTATGGCCCGCCGCGATGTGCCGGAATGCCCCCGACTGGGGGAATGGAAGCACACCTGGTTCGTTGGTTTCATGCTCCGGGACCAGGCTGATAGTGTCACCGGGGTTCAGAAGCACGGGCTCATTCAAAGTACCGAGGCGCAGCTTGATACCGCCAAGGTCTTGAAGGATTGCCACCGGCCGATTGTGTTTCTTGGAAAGACGCCTGATGTTGTCGATCACTTCGGCGTGTTCGTCCAACGTGCCATGGGAGAAGTTCAGACGGGCGCAGTCTATGCCCTGGCTGATGAGCTGCTCCAGCATCTTGGGGTCTCTGGATGACGGGCCGATCGTGACCATGATCTTTGTTTTGCGCATAAGGGCTGCCTCATTCGCTAAGAGAACGGCTGCTAAATTTCGACTAAGAAAAATATAACAGACCTCAGAGTATTCTACGAACCGATGGACACCATAGATCCAAACCAAAAGGCGTCCCGATGATACGGGACGCCTTTTCCATCTCTAGAGAAGCCGAAGGCTGACCGCTGTCAGCTACTTCCTGGCGGCGTCGAACCGGTCGGTGGCTGACTTGATGCCAACGTAGCGGTTAGCCTGTAGTGCCTCTCGGCGCTCACTGGCCCAGTCCCTAGAAATCTCGATGCCCTGCACGCTGCCCTGGAAATGGGGCATGACGTATCGGGCCAATAACTCGTAGCTGCGGTGAATCTTGTCACGCGGAGCCCAGTCCTCAACCCGGATCATGAATTTACCGAAGCCGCCAGAGATCTCTTGGAGCCGTTCGATGCCGGCGATGCAGTCGTCGGGAGTTCCGACGATCCACTGGTTGTGGTCAACCATATAGTCAACGATCTGGTCCCTGGGAACGTCGGGTACCGGGTTGCCCAGGGTTTCGCCAAAATATTCAGTGACGATATTGCCGGAGCCTTGCCGGATGTCATTGAACGCCTGCTCTTTACTCTCGGCCAAGTGCATGCCCATCACGATGCCCCAGTCCTCCCGGTGCATCTCCTTGCCGTGTTCGGCCGCCGTTTCTTCAGCGATGGACCACAGCTCGGCAAGCGATGTTTTGCGGATGGTGTCCCGGGGCACGCTCAGGGACAGGACCGATGCCCCGTGCTTGCCGGCTAGCGTGACTCCCGCAGGCGATTCCACCGAGGCTACGGCTACCGGGACGACGGGATCCTGATATGGCCGCAGTTGGAGGACGGCATCGTTCATTTCAAACCAATCGGTCTTGACCGTGTAAGGCTCGGTGCTGGACATGAGCCGCATGATGGCGTCCAACGATTCTTCCATCATCGCCCGCTGTCTTTCGGGTTTTATGCCCAGCATCAACGCGTCAGATGCAAGGGCGCCTGGTCCGCAACCCAAAATCACCCGGCCTCGGGTTAGATGGTCGAGGAGGACCATCCGGTTGGCCACCATGAAAGGATGGTGGTAGGGCAGGCTGGTTACGCCGGTGCCCAACCGGATGTGGCGAGTGCGCTCAGCGGCGGTGGCCATGAACATCTCTGGCGATGCGATGGTCTCCCAACCAGCGCTGTGGTGCTCGCCGATATAGGCCTCGTCGAAGCCGAGGGTATCCAACCATTGGAGAAGCTCCAGGTCCCTTTCCAAGGCCAGTGTGGGGTTCTCCCCCACGCGGTGGAATGGGGCCATGAAGACACCGAATTTCATTCGTTTGGGGGCGGTCATTCCTGCATCCTCCGTGAGTGTTTAGTAACGTCAATTGCGCCCAAATTGCTTGAATGGGCGGCAGGCTTGCGGTAGGGTATATTCTAACACGCGTCTTCATGCGCGATGTGATAGTGAATATCGACTGAATATCAGTCGAAGAAAGTCCCAGATCACGGGGAGGGCGCCCAAGAAATACTAAGCCCCAATGACGTTGCTGCGGCGTTCCATCAATAGGGTGTCGCGCCATCGACCGTAAAGGCAACCGATCCGCTCGCGGGTGCCAACAGACCGGAACCCGCAGGCGGCGTGGATGGCTATACTTGCCTCATTCTCCACGAAGATGCTGGATTGCAAGGTCCAGACCCCGGCGGATTCTGAGGCTGAGACCAGGTGATTCAGGAGGAGTTGCCCCGCCCCCTGGCCCTGAAATTTCTTGGCGACATAAACACTGACTTCAGCCACTCCGGAGTAGGCGTCGCGAGACGATACGGGGCTGAGCGCTGCCCAACCTACCACTATGTCTCTGTCCTTAGCCACCAAACGGCAGTCCGGACGGTGGTTGTCGTTCCAGCGTTCCCAAGGAGGAGCTTCTGTTTCGACTGTGGCATTCCCAGTTGCGATGCCCTCTTGGTAGATCTCTATCACCGCCTCCCAGTCTCCAGCCCCCATGTTTTCAATGATGCAATTTGCTGTTTTCATTCCGGTGTCAAAACCCGTTGATTAGCGCCCTTGGACCACTGTCTGACGCGGCCGTAAGAACAAACTCCGCTTCACGAGACAATAGATTGTAGGTTCAGCGCCTAAATGTGTAAACCGGGCGAACAAATCAGGTATGAGCCGAACTCCTGGTCATGATGCCACCAAAGTGACATCAACCCGACGAACGTGGTATCGTTGCTGGCAGAATCCCCCAGGGTTGGGGGCGCTCAAATTATGTACCGGAAAATACCGGCAGGAGAGGTTGCTAGATGCCTAAGATTAAGCACATCGCCATTGCCACTCAGGATGCAGAAAAGACTGCAGGGTTTTACAAAGATGTCTTCGGACTGCGTGAGATTGCCCAATTGGAAAGCGCCAACGCCAACGGATATTTCCTCAGCGACGGCAACGTCAATATGGCCATTTTGGACTTCCAGAATGACGATGTAGCCGGAGAGCGCGGCAAGGACTATAGCGGCATCCATCACATCGGCTTCGAGGTCGAGGACCTGGCGGATGTTGAGGCGAAATTGGCCGCCAATAACTCGGCTCCAATGGACAAGGTCAACAAGGCCCTTGGTGTTGGAATGGGGGACGGCCCCCGCCACGCCAACGTCGAGATCAAGTACACCGGCCCCAACGGCGAGATGATTGACGTCTCCGAGCACGGCTGGGTCGGCACCCGCGGCTTCGACTAGGCAAAGACCGGAAGAAAAAGACTTAAAAGACCAGCCCTTCCAGGTGGAGGGGCCGGTCTTTTTCTTGCCTATCTCCGGTCCCTGTTTAGGCAGGTCTGAAGGCCAGGGCTGGCGACTCTTCGTCCAGTTCCTCAGCGTCCAAGACCAGATTCATCCCGGTCTCGATGCCTTGCGGGTTCGTACCGTCCACGCCGTTGATCATGGCGCTGATTCTGGGACCTTCTTCAAGGTCGACTATTCCGGTGCAATACGGCTTGTCCCGACCGTAACCTTTGGCGGCCATCTTGACCGGGACGATGGATATGCAAGTGAAGGTGCTGAGTGTGGCTTTGCCGCTGAACTGGTGCCACTCCATGTTGAACCCGTGGCATTCTGGGCACATAGGCCGGGGCTCGGGCGAGAGGTGGCCGCAGTCCTGGCACTTTACACCAACCAGTTTCTTTTCCTCTTTGAGCTTGTTGTAGAAGGCGGCGGAGTTGAATTCGCTGGTCATGCTTACGACTCCCGGCGCAGGACGTTGACTACGCAGGTCCCGCCGGTGCCGCCCACATTGTGAGTCAGACCAACGGTTAGGTTGGCCTTTTTAACCTGTCGTTCTCCAGCTTCGCCACGAAGTTGGTGGTAGATTTCAATGACCTGTCCGACGCCGGAAGCGCCCACCGGATGACCCTTCGCCTTCAGTCCGCCTGAGGAGTTGATGGGGTGGTCTCCGTCCAGCGCGGTGCGTCCTTCGTCCACGGCGCGGGGGCCTTCGCCCGGAGCGAAGAAGCCCAGGTCTTCAGTAGCCACGATCTCAGCGATGGTGAAGCAGTCGTGGACCTCCGCGAGGTCTATGTCAGCCACGGTGATGCCAGCCATGTCATAGGCCTGTTGCGAAGCGGCCTTGGCGGCCGATAGCGAAGTTAGTTCATCCGCGTCGTGTAGTGGTTTGCCGGTAGCCTGTCCAATCCCTGCGATGTTGATTGGCATGTCGGTAAAGTTATGGGCAATCTCTTCGGACACCAGCAGCACACAGGATGCGCCGTCGGTGATCGGGGCGCAGTCGTATAGCCGCAGGGGCCAGGCGATCCAGGGATTGGCCCGTGGGTCTTGCAGGAAGTCCATGTCGGTTTTGTAGTCCGGCACGTCCTGCCCGCGCTCTTGGGCCCGGGAGATGCGCCGCTCCATCATTTCCGTGACGGTTTGCTGGAACTGGGCTTTGGGGTTTAGGGCGCCATTGCTGTGGTTCTTGATGGCGACCTTCAACAAGTGGTCAAGGTTGGTCTCGTAGCGGTCCATGTGCGCTTTGGCGATGGCTCCGAAGATACCGGGGAAGGTCAGGCCTGCCGGGACTTCATACAGCCCGTCCGCAGCCGATGCTAGGACATCGGTGACGCCGTCGGTGGGCAGGTTGGTCATCTTCTCCATGCCGCCGACCAAGACAACGTCGTACATGCCGCTGGCGATGGCCATTACGCCCTCCCTGAGGGCGCTGCCGCTACTGGCGCAGGCATTCTCGATACGGGTGATGGGGATCGGGGTGATGCCGAGCCAGTCGGCCACGATGGGAGCGGTGTGGCCCTGGTGCTCAAACAGGTCTGAGGAGTAGTTCCCCACATAGGCGCATTCGATGTCTTGGATATCGAACCCGCGGTCCATGTTCTGGGCCATATCTTGGAAGGCCTCAACGAAGAGGTCGCGAGTGTCTTTGTCGGGGAAGGCCCCAAATTGGGACAACCCTGCGCCTACGATCGAGACGGGGCGGCCCAGTTGGCGTTTCTTGTTGATGGTGGCCATTTGATTCTCTCCAGCCGTTGGATATGTGCAAAGTGTAGTCCGGCGTCAGGTTCATTGGCCGTCGGCCGCCCGTAATGATATCAAACAAGTCGACGCCTCATAAGAGGCCGGTTCAGCGAGCCCCGCTTAACCCAGGCTCGATAGATTAGGAAGGCCGGTCGATCCGCTCTTGTTCCCGTTCTTCTGCTTTGTCCCTTAGAGGCCGGCCCTTGTCGGGTTCCGGGTCCTTGATCACGCCGTACGATTCCAGCGCTTCGTGGCCTTCAGGCAGGTATTCGGTGATGGGGTAGCCGTCCTTGTTTACGAACAACAAGCAATGACAATACTTGTAGATCTGCATGTCGTCGCAGGCACAGATCCAAGTGCGATGTTTTATCTCTTCGTTCTTGTCCGGGTAGAAACGGCAGGGGCATAGGGGCCGGCCAATCTCATCTATGTTCTGGGCCAGGCCCAAGATGACCTGTTCTGTGACACCTTCCACGGGAGAGACATAGGTCCCAGACTTCTCGGTGTATTTCTCAACGAAGACCCGCATCCTCTGAATCGCTTTTTCGCTTGGCTGTTCTGCCATCTGGATATCCTCACGGCACGACGCCGTTGATCGATTGGGATGGTGTTTCCGACTTTGGCTACTCTATTCAGTTACGTTAGGATGTCACTTCAGGTTCTAGGATTCAATTCCGGCCAGCAGTCGCCTATTTTAAGACATCCGGTCGCCATTAAACCAGACTATCTTACGCGGTTAGGGTCCTTTGATGATTCTTTGACACATCTGAGCGCCCTGCAGGACCTCGGCGATTACGGCTGTTTCCCAGGTGGTGTGGAAGTCGCGCACGCCAATGCCAACCGGGATGGCCGAGATACCCTTCTCGATAAATACGTTGGCGTCTGACCCGCCGCCGGTTGTTTCCAGAATGGGTTCCAGGCCAATCTGGGCCAACGCCTTGCCGATGATGGCAACGGCATCGGTGTTGGGGTCTACGTTGTAGGCTTGGTAGGTGTTCACGATATCCAGGTCGATCTTCGCTTTGGGGAATCTGGAGGCAACCTCTTCAAAGACCCCCCGGAATTTACGTTCAACATCGGCTAACTTTTCGTTGCTCCGGCTCCGGAACTCGCCGTCTAAGAAAGCTTGCTCCGGAATGATGTTGCGCTTCAGGCCGCCTTCCATCCGGCCTATATTCGCCGTGGTCTCTTCGTCGATGCGGCCCAATGGCAGACGCCCCAGGATATCGGCGGCGATGAGCAAAGCGGAAATTCCCTTTTCGGGTTCCAGCCCCGCATGGGCGGCCCGGCCTGTGATCTGAGCCGTGACCACGTTCTGGGACGGGGCCGATAGGATTATCCGGTTGGGAGGCCCCTCCCCGTCGAAGACTATGCCCTCTTTGGCCGCGACCAGGCTGAAGTCCAGGTGATGCGCCCCCACCAGACCGCCTTCTTCGTGGCGGGTGAACACCACCTCAATGGCCCGATTTCCGCCATTGGACTCGATAGCGGCCGCCAGTCCTTCTAGAATTATGGCGACCCCAGCTTTGCAGTCGCCCCCAAGGATGGTGCTGCCGTCTGAGCGTAGTATTCCGCCGTCCACCATGGGTTTGATTCCCCGGCCTGGCTCTACGGTGTCTATATGAGCAGAGAGCATTATGGGGCGGCCCTCACCCTCCAGTGTCGCGATCACGTTGTTGAACGAATCGTGAGAGACCTTCAGACCTAGGGACTCAAGCCGGGAGCTGACCTCCGCGTCCATGGCGTCTTCCTCGCCGCTGGGGCTATCGATCTTGATCAGGTCAATCAGGGTTTTAACCAGTCGTTCTTGGTCTGCCAATGTGTGCCTCCGGGGCGTACCTTTTCAAATAGCCTACGGCAACGCCGCCACGGCCTTTATCTCAACCAGATAATCGTTCGCGTACCAAGCCCGCAACCACGAGCAGGGTGTTGGGCGGGAAGTCGCGGTCTGGATACATATGCGGATAGAGCTCGCCGCAGCCGTCGAGGTACCTCTGGACGGAGGAACGGACGACCACGTAGGTAGTGAACTCGACAACATTGCTGAAATCGGCACCGGCGCCCGCCAGCACGATACCGATATTCTTAAGCGCTTGGCGGGTCTGTGCCGCCGCGTCGCCTTTCCCCACCAAGTTTCCATTGGAGTCCATACACGCCTGGCCTGCAACGTAGACCAGTTTTTCGGGGCTGATGCTCATGCCTAGAGAGTAGTCCCAATGGCCTGGGCGCCGCGCTGTTTGTAACTACCGTACGGTCCAGTGCTGTCATGGGGTTCCTCCTAAGGTGGTCAACCGGCTGAGGGCAGTTACGGCGTAATTATAGGGCAACCGAACCCTCCAGGCGAGTCGCTCTCGGGTCTGCGAAATGGCCCGTGCTATACTCGCCGCCATGGCGTTAGAATCGGCAGAATCGATGAGACCCCAGGTGGGAGTAGGCGTAATATTTGTGCGTGACGGCAAGGTATTCTTGGCCAAGCGTCACGGCGCCCACGGCGAAGACACCTGGGCTTCCGCAGGCGGACATTTGGAAAATGGCGAGAGCCTGGAGGAATGCGCCCGGCGGGAGGCCATGGAGGAACTGGGCGTGACCGTGGGAGAACTCGAATTTCTCTGCGTGAGCAACATCATAGCCTACGGCAAGCACTACGTGGACATCGAGTTTCTGGGAGACATCACGGGGCAAGAACCAAGGCTGATGGAGCCGGAAGCGTTCATCGACAGCGGATGGTTCCCCTTGGACCGCCTTCCGGAACCGCTGTTCCGCGCCATGAGATACGCACTGGAAAGCTACGGTACGGGTCAGTATTACTATGCGGGGGACTGACCCAGCATCGCATTTTGGAAAGCACAACGATAATTTCAAGGGAGTAGCAGAGATGGCAGCGAAGAAAGGAAACGGTCTGCTGATGGTCTACAGCGACGTGGCGGCCGAGCATGAAGAGGAGTACAACCGGTGGTACAACGAAGAACACATACCTGAGCGGTTGTCGATTCCGGGGGTGCTCAACGCAGCCCGGTACGAAGCGGTGCAGGGTGGACCCCGGTATCTAGCCGTCTATGAGTTGGAGTCGGCTGACACCTGGCACACAGGCGCCTGGCAGAAGTGGCTCAAGGATCCTACTGAATGGTCCAAACGCATGTCACCCAGCGTGATCGGCACGGAATACATCAGAAATCTTTACACGCGTATCTATCCGGATAGCGTGTCTGAGGAAACAGCCCAGTCAGGTATGGCGCCGGTCTTGCTGGTGGGGCGTATGTCGGTCCCCGAGGAGATCGACGCCAAGTTCAACAAGGCCTACAACACCGAGCGGTTGCCCGAAGCCACCAAGATTCCGGGCTATATCCGGGCCCGGCGGTTTGAAGCTGTGATGGGCGCTCCCAAGTACACAACGGTACACGAGATGGAGTCCATGGACGTGGTAAATGGGGAAGGCTGGAAGGCCTGGAGCCCCATGGTTACGCCGGTTTGGAACACCGAAGTCAGGCCGTTTATGGTTCATGAAGAGGGGTCGCCAGGGATTTTCCGCCGAATATTCCCGAAATAAACACAATTTAGAATCAATTTAGGACGGTTTTAATGAGCGCAGGTCAATGAATTTAGACCTGCGCTCATTTTAATGCACTCACAGATGGGAGGCGGCCCTAATCCGACGACAATCAAGACAAAAAT
>VFHF01000301.1 GCA_009392095.1 SAR202 cluster bacterium | reverse complement strand
TACGTGTCAGATCAAGGCAATCATAGGATACTGGTGTTCAAACCAACCGTCTAGAAGGGCTATTCACAGTCTTCCTAGAATCCCATCCGTTGCATAGATTGGGAACGGTTCAAAAGGCAAAGGAAGACCTACCTTTGGAATGGATCTTACTGGCCCTTTTCAGCGCCGGACTGTTCGGCATCATCACCACTCTGGAAAAACGGCTCATCGACCACCACCTGCCAAACCTGGGCGTGTATTACGCGTCCATCGCCTACTCTCTGCTGATACCGGCCGCAATCGTCTTCTTTGCCACCGGCGGCGTTCCAGACGATGCGACGAACCTCAACATGGGATGGGCAGCGCTTTCAGGCGGAACCTGGGGCGTCGGGCTGGCGATGGTTTTCTGGGGCTACAAACTGGAGGAGGCATCGCGGGCGTCGGCCATCGTACACACCTTCCCGGTGTTCGTGGCAATATTGGCGGCGTTTACCCTGGACGAAAGCCTGATTCCCGGTCAGTGGGCGGCCATCATAGTCATAGTGGCCGGGGCTTTTGTGATCTCTATCAGACGCTCGGGCGGGCCCGGCGTCTTGAGTTTCTCCCGCGCTTTCCCAATCTTAATTATCGCCAGCTTGCTTACGGCGTTGTCCCACATCTTTGCCAAGGCAGCTCTGGACGACGGACTGACCGTTTGGATGACCTACGCCATACGGGCGACAGGCATGGCCGTGGCCTTTGGTGTTCTGGCCAAACCAAAAGGGTTTCTTGAGATGCTGGCGGTGCTGCGTAATTGGCGTACTTTGACCTTAATGCTATCCGCGGATTTCTTAATGGCGCCGGTGGCATCAATCTCGCTAACAAGGGCGACAGAGCTGGGAGCGATATCTTTGGTGGCGGCTATGGCTGCCACTCGACCATTCTTCGTGTTCTTGGTAAGCAGCTTGTTCAGCATCGAAAAGATAAAACTGCTGAATGAGCCGTTGGAGCGGGACACCATAGTGCTTAAGGTGATAGCTCTGGCCATGATTGTGGGCGGAATCGCGACGCTCTCGCTGCTGTAGGAGCAGTTAGCTCCTCATCGGAGTGGCTGTCCCGCCTGTCGAGTCAGCGGTGTTTACGACGGTTATTGAGACGCTTTGTCAGGCCGAGCGGAGGCGAAGGTTTGAGTGAGAGGCGATTTTCAGGCGTTCCACTGGGCGGCTAACTGGCCGACGGTCATGAGACTGCTCGGTTTAAGCGTGCATGGGGGTATGGATTTCAGGAACGAGTTGCCGTAGTTCTTAGCGGTGATCCGGTTGTCCATGATCACGATGGTGCCTGTGTCTTCTTTGTTGCGGATAAGGCGGCCGAATCCCTGCCGGAACCGCAGCACGGCCTGGGGCACCGAGTATTGACTGAATGGGGACTCATACTGATCGGAGCGGGCCTTCACTATAGGGTCAGTTGGCACCTGGAACGGCAGGCGGGTCAGGACCAGCGCTTTCAGTAGTCCGGAAGGCATATCCACACCCTCCCAGAAGCTGGCGGTGCCCAACAGCACGCTGTTGGGTTCTTCGGCGAATCTGGTCATAAGTTGCTGTGCTGAGCCGTCAATGCTCTGGGCCAATACCTGTACGTCTTCGCCCATCAGCGGCGCGCGGAGGCGTTGGGCCACTGCCCGAAGCGATGCATAAGATGTGAATAATGCCATCGTGCGGCCCTTCATCGTCGTTCCCAAGTCGGTCAATACCTTGACCATGGCATCCACGTACCGGTCCGAGTTGGGCGGTGGCATGTCTTCCGGAATCAGAAGCAGCGCCGCTTTTTGGTAGTCGAAAGGCGAACCCACCAACAGTTCCTCGGAATCGCTGCCCACGCCGACCCGGCTTTTGAAGTAGTCGAAACTGCCTTCAGTGCTGAGAGTGGCGCTGGTCAGTATCACGCTGTCTTTGTGATGGAACAACTCGGTGGCCAGGGTGTTGCTGATGTCCAAGGGCGCCGAATTGAGCGATATGGTGGCGTTGCCACGGACCTGGTCGTTGCTGATCCAGTGGATGTCGTCATCCATGGGGTTGCCCAGAATCGAGCTGAACTGCTCCCGGACGGTTTCAATATCGTCTATTAAGTTTGCGGTTTCCATGACCAGGGCGGGCTGGTCGTTGGCGGAAGGTAGCTTGGTCGACTCCAGCAATCGGTGCAAGCGGCCCACGTTTTGGGCGACCTGCTGCAGGCCAACGTCCAGGTTCTCCCAGGCCAGGCGGAGGTCGGTCCAGCTCTGGGTGTTCCGTGTCTGGGATGTGATCAGCAATTGCTGGCTGTTGTCCGATGAACCGGACTTCTGGTTTGCTTGGAAGCGCTCTACCTCGGCCCAGAGCCGGGCCCAGATCTGACGTATCTTCGCTCCCTCATTCTCTACATCGCCGACGGCGGTCTCGGCCTCTTGCCTGACGGATGAGGCAAGGCCCTCGGCGGCGATAGCCTGACGAATCTGGGTGGTCAGTCTGATCTGCGGCTCCCAGACCTCGTCCAACTTTTCTTGAGACACGCTGAATCCCAATTGCTTGGTGGCTTCGTCCTCCAGGTTGTGTGCCTCGTCGATGACCAGGTGTTGATACTCAGGGATCAGGCCACCGCCCCTGGCCAGGTCCGACAGCAGCAGTGCATGGTTCACTACGATGATATGGGCCTGTTCGGCCCGTTCTCGGGCAGCCCTGAGGAAGCAAGGAGACCCGTCACGAAGGCCGGGGCAGAACCCCTTTTCGCCGGCTGAGATGTGGTTCCAAGAACCAAAGTCCCGGCCCGACAGGTTAATCTCGGCCCGGTCTCCGCTCACCGTGTTCTGCATCCAGACCGAGGTCTTGGACAGCAGACGGGCGTCGTCAATGGTCGGGGAGTCGCTACGGGCCAGATGGTTCCAGCGCCTGAGACACAGGTAGTTGGCCCGGCCCTTGAGCAGCGCCGCCTTCAGGACGCCTCCTTCGACCAGCCCCGACTCTTCCAAAACCGCGGTAAGGGCGGGAATATCTTTGTTCATCAACTGTTCTTGGAGGTTGATGGTGTTGGTTGAGATCACCACCCGTTGGCCTTTGGAGATAGCGAAGAGCGCCGCGGGCAGAAGGTAGGCCATGGATTTTCCGACGCCGGTGCCGCCTTCTACCACCAGGTGCTGGTTGTGATACATGGCTTTGGTGACACCGGCCAGCATCTGTTCCTGCTCTGGCCGGTGTTCGAATCCGGAAAACACATTGGCGAAAGGACCTTCCCTGGATAACAGGCTGGCAACTTTTTCCTCGCTGAGGTCGCCGAGGGCTGGGTCGGCGCGGCGTTTCTCTGGCGACCCTAGCCGGATGGACAGTTGCTCTAGATCGAGGCCGGTAAGTCCCACGGACGAAGTCTGGGTGTCACCAGAACCTTCAAGGCCCGCCAAAATCCCGCCGATAGACCAGCGGCTGCGGGCGGCCAGGTTCGAGAGATAGCCCAACAACCCGGAATCCTGCTCAGCGGCCAGGCGCAGCAACTTGATGAACACGTTCTTGGTGGCCATCGCGTCGGCCAGCGCCCGGTGCGCATCGTTGTGATCCACCTGGAAATAAGAAGTCAGGTATTTCAGGGAATACTGGCGGGACTGAGGCATGAAGACTGATGCCAAGTCCCATGTGTCGTAGGATGGGTTGTTCAGTGTAACGCCGTTATTGGCCAGGAACCCGATGTCGAATTGGATGTTGTGGCCGATTATCGGGTCTGCTCCCAAAAAATCCTCAATCTCAGCGGCGACTGAAGAGAAAAAGGGCGCCCGTTTCACCTGTTGAGGGGAGATGTGGGTAAGACGCTGGATGAACTCGGGAATGGGGACGCCCGGGTTAACCAGTGTTTGGTAGGTTTCAATGACCTCGTCGCCGCGAAAGCGGACCGCGCCGACCTCAAGTATCTGGTGGCGGTTGGAATCCAGGCCGGTGGTCTCCAGGTCCAGTGCCACATTGACCTGTTCAAAAGGGGAGATGTCCGTATCGAAAAGCACCATTTGACTCCCGTCACAACCTCACACATCGTCTGTCAAAGCTGGGTCAATTTCGGTGGTGTAAAACGCACAGCCATGACTGGGGCAGTTTAGCACGGTTATTGCAATGGTTCGACCCTAATGTGACACAAAATGAGGTAAGTGCTGGGATGGAAATAAAAGAGCCGCCTCCCCCAGTGGCGGCTCTTTGGAAGTGGGGCAACCCAGATGAGGAGACGTGTTATCCAGTCCACTCGGAAGTATCGGGTGCATACCCTGTGTAAATTGTGGTGCCGGTCAGTTTGATGGCGTCTGAACCAAGGTTGACGTAAGCGCTGGTCGAAGGCTGCAAGGCGTCGTAGTCATGGACGCGGAAGTCGTTGCCCTTGGACGAAGGCTGTAGGGCGTCGTAGTCGTGGACTCGGAAGTCGCTGTTGGTAAATTTGTTCAAGAATTTAATGTCCATGACGTTAGGTCCGTGGACCAAGAAGGTGTTGCCAAGTGCATTCAGGTATTCGATATCCATCTCGTTGGGTCCGTGAGCCCCGAAGGGAGTAGCTTGGACGGGCTGTTGGCC
>VFHF01000300.1 GCA_009392095.1 SAR202 cluster bacterium | reverse complement strand
CCCAGCATCAAACTCAGAGCGCCAAGACCGTCATTCTGGGCAAAACGCCGGGAAGGACGGTCTTTTTTGTTGACCGTGTTTGCGGTCGCTTGGGGTTGACAACCCTTTCGTCATATCAGAACCTGAAAATGACAGATCTAATCAGGCCGCCGTACTTAGGAGCTTGGAAAAGGAGCCCGGATTTTGGCCAAGATATTCATCCCAACCATGCTCCAGTCTTTGACAGCCGGCGTTAAACAGGTGGATTTGGATGCCCGAAACGTGCGCCAGATCATCGAACGGCTGGAAGAGCTATATCCCGGCATGAAAGACCGGCTGGTAGAAGACGGGGAGATACGGCCGAACCTGGCCATAGCCATCGACGGCGATGTCGCCATCATGGGAATGTTGGAAAAGGTTGAGGAAAACAGCGAAGTCCACTTTGTCCCGGCCATTGGCGGCGGCGAATAAAGACCCGCGTACGGCCGTTTTACCCGGTCATTCTGATTGACTGTCCTCAAGTCCGGCACTTACAATTACGGACTGTGCCTGCCCCCGGCCGGAATGCATGGGATGGGTCTATCTGGCCAAAGGACTAATAGTTTGGACCTTTTGATATGAGCGCCTCTTCCCGGGTTGAAAACCCGGTTTCCGCCGGAGGCGTTGTCTACCAGAGGAAAAGCGGTCGGTTGGAGACGGTGCTCTGCGGCCGGAGCCAGCCGGTGCGTTGGTGTTTGGCCAAGGGCACCCCGGATGCGGGCGAGACCTTAGAAGAGACTGCGTTGAGAGAGGTACGGGAAGAAACTGGTCTCGAGGTGAAGCTCGACGGTTCATTGGGAAGTATCGATTATTGGTTCGCAGACCGGGACAAAGATGTCCGCTACCATAAGACAGTCCATTTTTATCTGATGGTGCCGGTGGGCGGAGCAACGGACCAACACGACCCGGAGTTTGACGTTGTCGAATGGTTCGACGCTGAAGAGGCGCTGGAAACGTTGGCCTTCGCCAACGAGGTTAAGGTGCTGAAACGCGCGTTGGACATGATCGCAGAGCGGGAAGGCGCCGGTCCGAAAGAGGATCTGACCTAATGGCGAATCATGGGGAAGATACCCCTGGGGAATTGCGGGGCGGCAGGATAATCCTGCGAGATAAGCGGCCGACTGACGCCGAGAACGACTATCGGTGGCGCAGCGACCCTGAACTGGCCCGGTTGGACGCGGCGATTCCGCTAACCATGTCCTTCGAACGGTACTTGAAACTGTTCGAAGACCAGATGAAGTACCCAACGCCCGGCTCCCACCATTATTCCATCGAGACGCTGGATGGCACGTTCATCGGCAACTGTATGTACTACGATTTGGACACCGTCAATCGCGAAGCCGAACTGGGTATCGTCATCGGCGACCGGGATTACTGGAGCGACGGATATGGCTACGACGCCGTGACCACGTTGCTGCACCACATGTTCACCATCCGCAATTTGAAACGGGTCTACCTGCACACTCTTGAATGGAATGACAGGGCGCAGAAGAGTTTCTCGAAGAGCGGATTCAACGCGGTGAGGCCCGTTCGGCGAATGGCCCACGACTTCATCTTGATGGACGTGCTCCGGGATGATTGGTTCGCGACTTGCGAAGAGCGTTTGGCCGCCCGGTTTAAAGATTCGAGTCCGAATTCCCCGCCCTGTCAGACGACAGCCGATTAGGCTACGGCGGCCACGGCTTCCGCTAGGTTGACCGTCCCGGTGTACAAAGCCATTCCAACGATCACCCCTTCAACCCCCGTCGGTAACAATCCCTTTATGTGTTCCACAGATGCCACTCCGCCCGACGCCTGGACCGCCAGGCCAGTTTCTTCCGCTAATCGAGCGTTGGTTGCAAGATCGGGACCAGTCAGGGCGCCGTCTCGGGAGATGTCGGTATAGAGTAGCCGCACCACGCCTAAGTCGACCATCTGGTTGGCCAGCTCCAAGACAGTTACAGAGCTGGTTTCTCTCCATCCTCGAAGGGCCACCAGACCGTCTTTGGCGTCCACCGACACCACTACCCGTTCGCTGCCATGTTTCTGGCAGACTTCACTGACCATGTCCGGATTGCTTACGGCGGCGGTGCCGATGACCACCCGATCGACACCAGCGTTTAACCAGGTATCGGCCGTTGCAAGGTCACGTATGCCGCCACCTACCTGGACTGGAATATCCAATTCGCGGACAATCGACGTGATAACTTTCAGATGGACAGGTTTTCCTTGAATTGCTCCATCTAAGTCGACCAGATGCAGCCGGTGACCGCCCTGGTCCTGCCAGGATTTGGCCATGGCCAGCGGGTCATCGGAGAAAACTGTTTTCTGGGCAAAGTCGCCTTGAAACAGCCGCACGCAGCGGCCGTCTTTTAAGTCAATCGCTGGAATAACTTCCATAAGATTCCGTGTAACAGGTGCAGGTTATTTACGGAGAAAAAAGCTAGTTGGGCCGAGCCATTGCGATAAAATTCCTGTAGAACTTGAGGCCTACCGGGCCGCTTTTCTCCGGATGAAACTGTGTGGCGATCAAGTTTCCGCTGGCGTAGATGCTGCAGAATGGAATGCCGTATTCAGTGGTGGCGCTGACGCCGTCTCGGTGTTCCGGATCGGCGTAGTAGCTGTGGACGAAGTAGAAAAAGCTGTCATCTGGGATGCCGGCCAAAACGGGGTGGCGGTTGGCTGTGTCATCTTTGAACGTAACGCTGTTCCAGCCCATGTGAGGCACCTTCAATCCGGCTGGGAGTAGCTTGGTATCACCCGGCACGACCCCAAGGCACGGCGCGTCCCCTTCCTCGGTCCGGTCCAACAGTAATTGCAGGCCAAGACAAACTCCCAAGAACGGACGTCCTGAGGAAATGTAATCACGGATGGGGTCAACGAGGTTACGCTGGTTCAATGCGTCCATAGCTGAGGGCCCTGAGCCCACACCGGGCAGGACCATGGCATCGGCGTCGCCAAACTCAGACGCATCGCCGATAACCAGCGGTGTGACACCCTGCGACTCCAGCGCCCGTGAAACGCTGCGCAGGTTACCTGATTCGTAATCGATTACCACCAATTTCATGGGTATTCTTGATCATCCTGATAAGACTAAGTCGCCCGTTCTATGGGTATGGCCCGGTCTTCGTAACGGGCCAGGACGAACAGCAGGTCGCCCAGCCTGTTCAAATAAGTCATGATTAGACCGTTGGTCAGCATGTCTTGTTCCGCCATGGCCACCACCCGGCGCTCGGCTGTGCGGATTACGCAGCGGGCCAGATCGATGGCGGCCGATGCCTGAGAGCCTCCCGGCAAGATGAACACCTTAGGCATCTCAAACTCCTCTTCCAAGGAGTCAATAGCCTGTTCCAAGGATGTCACCATTTCTTCGGTTACGGGTTTAAAGTGCTGTTGGAATAACTCGTATTTTCCGGGGTCGGTGGCCAATTCAGCGGCAATTGTAAACAACTCCCTCTGCAACTGACGCAACATGTCGTTCACCCGTTCGTCGCTAGTCATAGCACGAGCCAAACCCATTACAGAGACTGCCTCGTCGGTGATGCCGTAGGCCTCGGTATTGGGGCTGTTCTTGGAGATACGGCCTCCGTAAAGCAGGCTCGTTTCTCCTGAGTCGCCGAATTTGGTATAGACCTTTTTCCGGTAGTCGTCTGAAGTAGAAGAAGACACGGTAAGCACCTTCACATTAACTGGTTAGAGGGGTTGCCTAAAGCCAAAACAACGTAAATAACCAAGGCTCCGGGCAGGCCAAATTGTAGCATAGGGGTTTAGCCCGGGCTATACTATCCTTCACTCTGAACGAGGTGCGATGCTATGCCGCCGGACGTGCGGGTTATCGGAATAGAGGGTATGCCCGAATTCAAGGACGGCGACGATCTGGCCGGTCCGATGATTGATGCCGCCCAAGCCCAGGGCACGCCTATCGAGGCCGGCGATATTTTGGTGGTTACCCAAAAGATAATTTCCAAGGTTGAAGGCAAAGTTGTCAGGATAAGTGACGTGGAAGCGTCACCGTTGGCTATCTCCATCACAGAAGGCCACCGGCGGGACCCCCGCCATACCGAGTGGGTGTTACGGGAGTCCAAACGCATCGTGCGCATGGACCGCGGCGTAATCATCTCGGAAACAAAGCACGGTTTCTATTGTGCCAACGCTGGCATCGACGCCTCGAATATCCCAGGGGACGACACTCTGGCACTGTTGCCCGACGACTCCGATGCCTCGGCCAGCCGCATCCGCCAGGCCGTGAAAGACCGGTTGGGAATAGTGGTGGCGGTGATCGTTTCAGACACCTTTGGTCGGCCCTGGCGCAACGCCGCATCCGATGTGGCCATTGGGGTTGCCGGAATTGACCCTATCCGTAGCTATGTTGGTCAGATGGACAGCCACGGCCACGAGATGTTTACCACGGAGATCGCAGTTGGAGACGAGCTGGCCGCCGCCGGGGAATTGGTCAGCGGCAAGGTGGATGGTGTTCCGGTTAGCATCATCAGAGGTTACCAGTACACCCCCATGGAAGGCGCCAGTATCCAAAGTATCCTACGCGGGTCAGAAAAAGATTTGTTCAGGTAAGTCCTGGCGGTGAGGTGAGTGATAAGAGCACGAGAATATTTGTCATTCCGAGGCCGCAGCCGAGGAATCTCGTTGCCAATGCGCCATAACTGTCCGAGAGCAAAGAGGCTCCTTGTTGCACTAGGGGTGGCAGCACTCAGGCCTGCATATCATTATTTCTCTACAGATTTCATCTGAGCACAATCATCTCCGAACAGCGGCAGTTGCTGCGCCTGCGATTTTGATGATTCCAATGTCTCCAAGTTGTCTCCAAAGTTGGCCATTCCCACGCCCAACAAGCGGAAAGTTCTGCCGGGCTCCAGTTCCGCGGCCAACAACGCCCAGGCTGCCTCTTTTATCGGCTCTTCATCGCTAGTGTGATAAGGCAGGGTGAATTGCCTAGTGAAGGTGGTGAAGTCGGCCAGTCGCAGCTTCAGCTTCACCGTGCGGCCCTTGAGACCGTTTCGTTCCAATGACTGAGCCACACCAACCGCTTTGCGTTCTACAACTTCTCTAAGTTCTGCTTCATCGCCGACATCGTTGGCAAAGGTGGTTTCTGAAGAGATCGATTTGCTGGCGCCGTGGATGTGCACCGCATCGTCGTCCTGGCCGGTGGCCTGGTTGTGAACATCATGGGCCCGTTTGCCAAATATCTGGGCCATCCAGCCCATCGGTTGGTCAGCCAATTGCCCGATAGTCTCGATCCCTTCACGGTGCAGCCGTTCCGCGGTCTTGGGGCCAATTCCCCATAGCTTGCTCACGGCCAATTGCGCTAGAAACTCCGCTTCGTCGCCGGGCTGGACCACCACCAGACCATCCGGCTTGTCCAAGTCTGAACCGATCTTGGCCACAGTCTTACAGGTCCCAACCCCCACTGAGACCACCAATCCGGTCTCCTCGGCGACACGGCGTTTAAGGTCCAACGCTACGGCCAGGGGTTTCTCTCCCCCTTCAACCACTGCGGTGATATCCAGATAAGCCTCATCCATGGAAAGGGGTTCAACAAGGTCGGTGAGGTTCCTAAAGATGGACATCACTTCGATGGACTTTTCTTTGTAGCGTCCAAACCTGGGTGGGATGATTATTCCCTGCGGACACCGGTGCACGGCGGTGCGCATGGGCATGGCCGAGTGAACGCCAAAAACCCGAGCTTCGTAAGAAGCGGTGGCGACCACTCCTCGGTTCTCAGGGCGGCCGCCAACCAGCACCGGCTTGCCCACCAGGTTCGGGTTGTCCAACTGTTCTACTGCGGCGTAGAAGGCGTCCAGATCGGCATGGATGATATGACGCAAACCCCAAGACCTCAAACATCGGGAATCAGGCGTTCTAACTTAAGGTCGGTTATCTTATTTTACCGCGTTTAACGGTACGGGTCAGCAAGGCGATTACTTGACAATTTATCCGGTTGTTCCAGGCATGAAAGCACAGCGTTTAAAGCCAAGGTACGTTGTCTTGCAATCGGTTTTTTTTTCGATGTGTTGATGGCCGTGGTTACTTTTACTTC
>VFHF01000299.1 GCA_009392095.1 SAR202 cluster bacterium | reverse complement strand
GTCCACGTCCCGGTTTGAGGCAACACTAACAACCGGCATGTCCATGATCTCATCGTAAAACTTAGCTGTTGCTTCTAGGTCCTTGGCGAACACCGCTATATGGTTCACACCTTGGGTGGGTCCGTCCTTCCCGCCTTGAGAAATCAGACCCCGAAGCCGTTCACGCATGGACTCTGTTTTGTTATCGGACGTTGTCATGTTTATGCCTCCTGGCTTTCGGTTGTTCGGGGTTCTCCAGGTCTAAGATCGAGATCAGTCTGCCATAGCCGATGAACTGTCCCGTGATCATTCCAAGTTCGAAAATCTCAGGGTCAGTGAATTCGGCCCTCAGTTCCTCGAAAAAGTCATCGCCCATACTGTGGTGGTCGGTGGCCATCCGCTGGGCGAACCGTACCGCCAACTTCTCCCGGTCTGTGATATCCGCAGTTTCCAAATCCGCGAGACTGGCGACCATTTCCTCGGTCATGCCCTGCTGCACCGCCGGCACAGCCCTGCCTAACCTTCAAGTGGCGCAGTCGTTCAGGTCGGCTATCTTGAGCCGGACCAATTCCTTGAGGCGTTGTTCCAGCAGACCCGCCAACTTGAGCGGGCCGTAGAAGTCCCAGAAGGCCTCGTAGGCCGCCGGCAGGTTCCCCGCCGCCCGGAAGATGGCCGGGTTCAGCTTATGGGCCTCCGCACCCTTGGCGATCTCACGGAGCCCTGGAGTCAAATCCTCGGTAGGAATAAGTTTGATCCGTGCCATCAACAACTCCTGAACAACAAATACCAACGATGCAAGATAAGAGCGCAGCCTACACAACCAGTAATCCCCGCTCTTCGGGTTAGGCTATGGGCCGGTTGGTTACTGCGGCGTCTACTTTCCTCGGGATGAACTGGCCACTACCGGGGGCGGCTTTGAACTCTCGGTTTTCCACCACCACGTTGCCTCGGAGGATGGTGGTGACCGGCCAGCCGTCGGCCTCGAAACCTTCCCAGATGCTGTAATCGGTGATATGGAAATCGTCCATGGTCAGCTTGCGCTTGAAATTGGTGTCTATCAGTGTGATGTCTGCGTCGCTACCCGGCGCCAGTACACCCTTGCGGGGGTACAGGCCCATGATCTTGGCCGCGTTGGCCGAAGAGACATCCACGAACCGCTGCAAGGACATGCCCCGGCGGGAAACGCCTTCGCTGTAGGTCACACCCATGCGTGCCTCGGCGCCGTTGTGACCGCCGGTCACGTCTGAGACCGTCCGCCCTGAGATCTTGGTCTCCCAGGACGTGCAGTACTCATCGGTGGCCATTGTGCTAAGACCATTGTTAACGATGCCGTCCCAGAGTGACTGGCGGTCGGCTTCCGACTTCAACGACGGGTAGGTGTGGTACTTCATCCCGTTCTCTTCCTTATAATTGTCGGAACTGAAGCAGCAGTAGTTGTGCAGGGTCTCTCCATAGACCGGGCGGCCGTTGGACCGGGCCTCCAAGATCGCCTGAAGGCCTTGGGTGGCGCTCACGTGGACGAAGTAGACCGGGGCGCCGGTCCATTCCGCAACCCGAAGTACCCGCCGGAAAGAGACGTCCTCCGACTCAGCGCTGTGGACCAAGTGCATGTTGTACCATTCGGTTGTTTCTTCCCGGGCCAACTTCTGGTACATGTGCTGAACCATATCGTCGTCCTCGGAATGGACCAGCAGCATGGCGTTCATCCGCTGGACCTCTTCCATCAGATCATGGAGGTGTCCGGTGCCGACCATGCGTGGTTCGCCGGTGGTAGCGGGAGGGCGGATGTTAGTCGTGAAAATCTTGATGCTGGGAAAGCCGTCCTCGACCGCCTCGTGTAGCGAGCCCAAGATCTCCGGGGGTATGGCGCCCAAAAGCATCAGGTGGTGGGCATAATCGGCATAGGAATTGCCCTGCCAGACCTCAGTGCGCTCCTGGATGGCCTGGGGAATGTCGATACCGGGAAACTGGATGGCGAAGTCCATGAGCATGGTGGTGCCGCCGATTAAAGCGGCGCGGCTGACTTCGTCCGGCGGAGCTGTTTTGAGGTCACCATGACCCATGATAGGCGCGGAGATGTGGGCATGGGGCTCGATCCCGCCGGGAACGACCACCATGCCGGTGGCGTCTATGACACGGCCGACCTCGTCGGTCAACGCGCCCGGAGCGGCCACCGCAACTATCTTTTCGCCCTGAATCGCAACGTCCCATTCCCCGACCCCCATGGGAGTTACAACCTGTCCGCCCTTTATGATCAGGTCCAGCATTTTCGTGACCTCCAAAAAATACGCCGATTCGAGCATACCCAGACTCGATAACGGAGTTTAGCACATAGCTAGAGGCGCGACACCAAGCACAAAGAACAGCGGATCATGCGGGGAAACGAGGGAAATGAAGGGAAGCAGGGCCCCTAGTCGTCGGCGTGGATGTGGGCCGGGGCGGAATCTCCTGCCCCAGGCAATTGGTCTTCCCAATTGGGCAACAGTTCTTTCTTGGTCGTGGGCAATAGCATTATGCTGATCACGCCAACCATACTCAACGCCAATGAAAGCCCCATTGTGGCATCGAAGTTGCCGGTGATGTCCCGAAGTTGACCGCCCATCAGCGCTCCCGCGGCCATACCGACGCCTGCTCCCATCATCTGGTAACCGTAGGTGGTCCCGATGGGGCCGCTGCCGTAGTACTGCCGGTTGATGATTGGAAAGGCACTCATCTCGCCGCCGAAACCAATGCCGAAAAGAACGGCGAACAGGTAGAAATGCCAGGCGTCCTGGGCGAAGAACAGTAGGCAGATTGGAGCTACTTGTAGGAAGAAGCAGCCGGCCATAGCCGGCTTGCTCCCCATCCTATCGGCGATGACCGGAACAGCGAACCGCGTGATCGTGCTGGTGACCGACATAGTTACGAACGCCCCAGCGGCCAATCCTTTCGACACACCCTCGTCCTCAGCCATGGCGACCAGATAAACCAAGATTATCGCGTGGCCGGCGCATCCCCAGAAATGGATCCCGATCAGGTTCCAAAATGCACTGGTCTTTTGAGCCTGTTTTTGGAAGACTTTGGTGCGTACCTTGGCGATCTCCCCGGTCTGCACTGCCTTGATCGGCTCGTCTTCCGGCGCTCCAAACGGCCGCGCGCCAATCTCGGCCGGCTCGTTATAGAAGAACTTGATCATGACCAGGATTACGGCTCCGCCGACTATCCCGGGGATCCAGAATGCTGCCCTCAATCCGTCCAAGCCGCCGCCAAATAGGTGGATGATATACAGCATGATGGGCACGGCAACCAAAGGACCGATACCTTGGGAAGACTGAAGCAGTCCCATGCCGGTACCCAAGTGTTTTCGAAACCATAGGGTCACAGCAGCAGTCAGCGGAACCTGAAAGATACCCATGGCGGCGCTAAGGATGACACCGAAGAAAAGGTAGAACTGCCAGAGCTCCCGCATGAACCCGGTGAGCACCATCCCCACGATGAACAAGACCGCCCCCAACCTCATGGTCCAGCGGACTCCGTAACGGTCGCCCAGCCAGCCTGCGGGGGGCCCGAACAACCCGGAAACGATCCACTGGATGGCGAATCCCAGACCCACGGCGCCATAGCTCCAGCCGAATGAATCAACCAAACGCGGAATGAGGATGCTGGATGAAGAACGAAAGGAAGAGCTGAACAACCGCATCACGGCGGCAACCGCCACGATCACCCAAGCATAGTGGACATGCCGCCCACCGACCAGTAGATTGGAAGGTTCGAGGTTAAATTTGGCCATTCAATCCCGATTTTTGAATCGCGGCCGCGCCCAAAACGCTCAGGTCCGCGGTCTTTGTATTCGTTCCCAGCGAGGAGGCCCCTCGCTGCGTTAAGGAATCTGCGCCGCTGTCCGGCTGCCGGATGCGCACTGACGGGGCATTATTCGATACTGAAGTACGTAGATTATATCGCACACAGATGATAGCCCATAGGGCAACCAAATGGAAAGGATACGCGGCGGGCAAAAAAATAGGCCTGGTATAGCTTTGGCGGAACCCGCCAATTTTCCTGGCCCGTTACATTGACATTGTATTAAATGCTTGTATAATTGTAGTTTACTAGTGCTATGCCTCACGTGACGAATTCGTTCACCACACCTGTGATTAACCTTCTTTAGCAATCCCTCTCGCCGCGTACGCACGCGCCTCAGGCATCCGGCCGCTCGGCCAGTCTCGTCCACTCACGTTAAGGAGAATGGTAAATGGCTCTGTCTCCTGCTCTTAAAGGGCAACCTATGCAACCGCCCGGCGTAAAGACCTATGCGCAAATCCCGAAGATTCTAGACGTCCCCAATCTGATTCAAAGTCAGATACAGTCTTGGGATTGGATCAAGACTGAAGGGCTTACCGAAGTATATCAGGAAATATCACCCATAGCCGATTACACCGGCAATAAATATGAGTTGCATTTCCTTGACCATTACTTCCGGGACCCCAAGTACACGCCACAACAGAGTAAGGAGCGGGAGATCACCTACTCCCAACCCCTCTACGTAAAGACCCGCCTAGTTATGAAAGAAACCGGCGAGATCAAGGAACAAGAAATCTTCATGGGCGACATCCCCATGATGACCAACAATGGCACGTTCATCATCAATGGCGCAGAGCGCGTCGTTGTCAGCCAACTGGTTCGCTCACCGGGAATCTATTTTGTCCTGGAGCGGAACGCCATCAGCAACCGCAACCTCTGCTCCGCCAAGCTGATTCCCTCTCGCGGCGCCTGGCTCGAGTTTGAGACCAGTTCCAAGGACATCATCTCGGTCAAGGTAGACCGCAAGCGCAAAGTCTCCGCATCAACGTTCCTCCGCGCCTTAGGCGTGGCCGACGACAATGACATGATGGATTTGTTCTCGGATATCGACACCGATGAGAACCACAATTACATGCAGACGACCTTGGACAAGGATCCCGTCCTTGAACCCAAGGATCTGAACTTCAAAGAAGACGACCTGCGCTCCCTCTGGGAGTGGCTCCATGAAGACAAAGACTTTGACGGCGACGCCGCCCGGCGCATCGCGGCCGCCCAGATCGAGTTCTACCGCCGCCTACGGCCCGGTGAACCGCCCAGCCTCGAGAACTCCCGGACCTTGATCCGAAACCTGTTCTTCGGTCCACGTCGCTATGACTTGGGCCGGGTTGGACGCTACAAGTTGAACCGCCGCCTCGGACAGGCAACGAATAACGACTTGATGACTCTGAGTCTGGAAGACGTGGTGTCGGTCATTCGCACCATGATCCGCATCAACCAGGGCGAGGGCCGCCCGGACGACATCGACCATCTGGGCAACCGCCGCGTCAGAGCGGTTGGCGAACTGGTCCAGAATCAGGTCCGCGTTGGCTTGCTCCGGATGGAGCGGATGGTCAAAGAAAAAATGACTCTGGTGGACCCCGAAGCCGCCGCTCCCCAAGGGCTGGTTAACATCCGCCCGGTGGTCGCCGCGGTGAGGGAGTTCTTCGGCGGATCTCAGCTCTCCCAGTTCATGGACCAGACCAACCCACTGGCGGAGCTGACCCACAAACGGCGTCTCTCTGCCCTTGGTCCTGGCGGTCTATCCAGGGAACGGGCCGGGTTCGACGTGCGGGACGTTCACTTCTCCCACTACGGCCGAATCTGCCCTATAGAGACTCCGGAAGGTCCCAACATCGGATTGCTCAGTACCTTGGCCTCTTTTGCCAGGATCAATCCCTATGGGTTCATAGAGTCACCTTATAGGAAAGTACTAAAGAGCCTTTCTTTCGATTCAGACGACCTCAAGGGCCGTCTGGTCACCGAATCTGTGTTGGACAAAGACGGCAAAACCATCGTCGGCAAGGGCCGGGCCATCGGGGCCAACAAAATGAACGCCCTGAAACAACTGCCCAAAGGCACCATGATCGCGGTCCAGCCCTTCGTCGCCACCGGTGATGACGATGTCATCTATCTGTCGGCCGACCAAGAAGAGGACTTCTACGTCGCCCAAGCCAACGCGGAGCTAGACCACCTGAACCAGTTTGTGCAAGACCGCGTTGAACTCCGAGTCGGCGAGGAATACACCCAGGAGTCAGCGGACCTGATTGACTACATGGACGTTTCGCCCATGCAGATCATGAGTGTTTCCGCCGCGCTCATCCCGTTCTTGGAGCATGACGATGCCAACCGGGCCCTGATGGGGTCCAATATGCAACGTCAGGCCGTGCCTCTGTTGCGTCCCCAAGCGCCCGTGGTCGGCACCGGCATCGAGAGCCGCGTGGCCCGGGATAGCGGACAGTTGGTCCTATCGCAGGCCAACGGAGTAGTAACGTCCGTTACCGGAAAAGAAATCATCGTGACCGATGGAGACGGCGAAGAACATTCTCACCCCGTCATCAAGTTCTCACGAACCAACCAGGGGACGTGCTTCGACCAGCGCCCGATCGCAACCAAAGGCGACTTCGTGGAGGTCGGCACCGTGCTGGCAGACAGCTCCTCCACCGACCACGGCGAGTTGGCCTTGGGCCAGAACGTGCTCGTGGCCTTTATGTCCTGGGAAGGTTACAACTACGAAGATGCGATCATCGTCAGCGAGCGTCTATACCGCGACGATTACTTCACTTCCATACATATCGAAAAGCATGAGATGGAGGCCCGGGAGACCAAACTGGGCCCCGAAGAGATCACACGGGACATCCCCAATGTTGGGGAGACCAGCCTGCGTGACTTGGACGAGCTCGGCATCATCCGCGTCGGCGCGGACGTTGGCCCCGGAGACATTCTGGTGGGCAAGGTTACCCCCAAGGGTGAGACCGAACTGACCGCAGAGGAAAAGCTCCTACGCGCCATCTTCGGCGAAAAATCCAGGGACGTTAAGGACACGTCGCTGCGAGTGCCGCACGGCGAGCGTGGCAAAGTCATCGAAGTTAAGTACTTGACCCGGGAGAACAAAGACGACCTTTCACCGGGCGTAAATGAGGCCGTTAGAGTCTGGATCGCCCAAACACGGAAGATTTCCGTGGGAGACAAGATGGCCGGGCGCCACGGCAACAAGGGCGTAGTCGCCCGGATCCTACCGGAAGAAGACATGCCCTACATGGCGGACGGCACGCCGGTGGACATCATATTGAATCCCATCGGAGTACCTTCACGGATGAACCTGGGGCAGGTGCTGGAAACCCACTTGGGTTGGGCCGCACGCGGCCTGAATTTCAGGGCCAACACCCCGGTTTTCGACGGTGCAGGCGACCAAGCCATCGAAGATGCCTTGGCCCGCGTTTGGTTCACAGAGCAAGCAGGCGCCACCAGCATCGGCCCGGCCTACGGCTCACCTGAGGTCGATTACCCTCAGGTTGACCGCTGGCTGGAAGAGAAGGGCTACAACCCTCGCGAGATCTTCGACGAGACCCAATTTGGCGCTGCTCAAGAGGCTTGTCTTCGGATGTGGCTCACTGATGAAGCTGGCGTCGATACCAAGGAATTGACTCTGGACGACATGCGCAAAGCCGCCATCACCGTGCACCGGGAACAGCGCATCGCTCCGCCCACGTTCGGTAAATTCGAACTCAGTGACGGGCGGACCGGAGAGAACTTCGACCAATTGGTCACGGTGGGCCACATCTATATCTTGAAGCTCATCCACTTGGTGGAAGACAAGATTCACGCGCGCTCCACCGGCCCCTATTCCATGATCACCCAGCAGCCCCTGGGCGGAAAGGCCCAGTTCGGCGGACAGCGCTTCGGCGAAATGGAAGTTTGGGCGTTGGAAGCCTACAGCGCGGCATACAACCTGCAAGAAGTGCTAACGGTGAAGTCTGACGACGTGGCCGGACGCGTAAAAACCTATGAAGCGATAGTCAAAGGTGAACCCATTGGCCAACCGGGCGTGCCGGAATCGTTCAACGTTCTGCTCAAGGAACTCCAGAGCCTGGGGTTGGCAGTTGAGCTGTTGAATGAGGAGAAACTCCCGCCGCTCACCTCAGGCATACCGGACGAAACCGATCTATTCCAGGCGATGGAGACGATTTAATGGTCAGGATGGTAGACAGGGCGGAAACACCGGGGACTAACTTCAATGCGATCCGCATATCCATTGCTTCCCCTGAACAGATACTCAACTGGTCTCACGGCGAGGTAACCAAACCGGAGACCATCAATTACCGCACCCTGCGCCCGGAGAAAGACGGCCTCTTTTGCGAGCGGTTGTTCGGACCCACCAAGGACTGGGAGTGCTTCTGCGGCAAATACAAGCGCATCCGTTATCGCGGTGTGATCTGCGACCGCTGCGGAGTCGAAGTAACCCGCTCCAAGGTCCGGCGTGAGCGCATGGGTCATATCCGCTTGGCTGCTCCCGTAGCCCACATCTGGTTCAGCAAGACCACGCCAAGCCGGCTCGGTCTGCTTCTGGACCTGTCGCCCCGAAATCTGGAAAGAGTCCTGTACTTCGCCCAGCACATCATCGTGACCGTGGACGAAGACGTGCGCCTGGAAGCCATTGAGTTGGAACAGGCCAAATTTGAACTGGAATTGAGGAAAGCCCGTAGGCAAGCTGAGGCCCGGACAGAGGCGCTTAAAGCCCAGTTGAACGGCAACGAAGCTGCGCCAGATGACCCAGAATCGGACGAAGCAAAAAACGATGAGTCCGGCGAAGAAGAACCGATTGAGGAAGGGGTATCCGGAGAAGTTACCGCCGAAGCGGCTGAAGAGACCTCGGAAATAGCCGAAGACGATTCCGACGCCCCTGTTCTCGCTGAAGAGGAGGAAGGGGTAACAGATCCAGTTGCCATCCAGGCCGAGATTGACGCCGTAGAGGAGCAATTGGCCACGGAAGAAGGCCAATTGGAGGAGCAACTTAACTCGGCCATCGGCGAACTGGAAGACCTGCGTGTCCATAAGCTGATTGCCGAGACCCGCTACCGCGAACTGAAAGAGGCCTATGGCGATGTGTTCGAAGCGAACATGGGCGCCGAAGCGATCTTGGCCATCCTGAAAACCACTAACCTGGAGGCTCTCCGAGACCAATTGTTCAATGAGATGCACTCCACATCCGGCCAACGCCGTAAGAAGGCCATAAAGCGCCTGCGCGTGGTGGAGTCCTTCCGCAATAGCGGAAACCGTGTTGAGGACATGATTCTCTCGGTTCTGCCCGTGCTGCCTCCTGAGTTGCGACCTATGGTGCAGCTAGATGGCGGTCGGTTTGCTACAAGTGACCTGAATGACCTTTATCGCCGGGTGATCAACCGCAACAACCGGTTGAAGAGGCTCATGTCTTTGGGCGCGCCGGAGATCATCATCCGGAATGAAAAACGCATGTTGCAGGAGGCCGTGGACGCACTGATCGACAACGGCCGCCGAGGCCGCCCCATCCAGGGCAGCCACAACCACAAGCTTAAATCCCTGTCCGACCTGCTGCGCGGCAAACAAGGACGCTTCCGCCAGAACCTGTTGGGCAAACGTGTGGACTACAGCGGACGCTCGGTGATTGTGGTGGGCCCAGAGCTCAAGATGGACGAGTGCGGGTTGCCCAAACGGATGGCCCTGGAGCTGTTCAAGCCCTTTGTAATGCACCGCCTAGTAATCCTGGGCATCGCGCCCAACATTAAGAATGCCAAGCGCATGGTGGAGCGGGCCAGGGGAGAGGTCTGGGACATCCTCGAAGATGTCATCAAAGACCGTCCCGTTTTGATTAACCGCGCCCCCACGTTGCACCGGCTGGGCATTCAGGCCTTCATGCCTGTGCTCATTGAGGGCAACGCCATCCAAATTCACCCGTTGGTCTGTTCCGCTTTCAACGCGGACTTCGACGGTGACCAGATGGCTGTCCACGTGCCCCTATCGAGAATGGCGGTGCTAGAAGCTAAAGAGATCATGCTCAGCACTCACAATATGCTGTCGCCTGCCTCCGGAGACCCGCTGGTTGCGCCCACACTGGACATGGTGATGGGTTGCTACTACCTGACGGAAATCCGGGAAAACAGCTCCGGCACCGGCAGCCGGTTCAACGACTTTGAAGAAGCCAGTATCGCTCATGCCTCGGAC
>VFHF01000298.1 GCA_009392095.1 SAR202 cluster bacterium | reverse complement strand
ATCCTGACGGACGCAGCTATTGCCTTGGCAGCCGACTCCCCAGCCCCAGCGGCTGCCGCTGTTCAAGCTCTGGAAGGGCCAATCTCGGCAGCGGTCGCTCCCGCGGACACCGAAGAAGTTCGGGCTTCGCCTTTGGCCCGCCGGCTGGCCAAGGAGCGGGGATTCGATCTCGCTACCATCACTGGTACCGGTCCCGGCGGTCGAATAACTGAGGCTGATATCCCCGAACAGGGCGCTGCAGTCGCGCCTGCGGCTTTGGCATCTTCTAACGGATATATCAAAGCGTCGCCGCTGGCCAAGCGCCTGGCGCGCGAACGGGGTATTGATCTGGCTACGTTGACGGGCACCGGCCCCGGTGGCCGAGTCATCGAGGCCGATGTCCCGGAGCATGCAGTCCCAGCCGCCGCAGAATCCGTCGCACCGGCAACACTCGTCTCTGAGAATGTCGAGTTGTCACGGATGCGCCAGGCCATCGCCCGTGTTACCTCTGACAGCAAACGAGACGCGCCCCACTTCTACGTTGCTTTAGACGTCGACATGACCAAGGCAATGTCTTTCCGGCGCGACCTGAATGACGAGTTGGACGCCGAGAACCGGGTATCGGTCAACGACCTGATCGTCAAAGCATCGGCCATCGCCATCGGACGTCACCCAAAGTTCAACTCATTCTTTCGGGACGACCACCTTCAGATGAACGCGGCAATCAACGTGGGGATCGCCATCGCCCTGGAATCCGGTCTGATCGTGCCAGGCGTAAACGGTTGCGAGAGCAAGAGCCTGGTGGAAATCGCCGCGGCCAGCCGGGACCTGGTGTCCCGGGCAAACAGCGGCACACTGCGCAATGACGAATACAGTGGCACCACTTTCAGTGTGAGCAACCTTGGGGCATTCGATATCGAAAGCTTCACTGCCATCATATTCCCGCCCCACGCGGCCATCCTGGCTGTGGGTACCGTGAAGGAACAGCCTGTGGTGCGAGACGGCGAACTTGCCATCGCCCAGATCATGAAAGCGACCCTCTCCACCGATCACCGGGTGGCCGACGGAGCGGAGGCCGCCCAATTTCTGGTGGAGATCAAGAAGCTCCTCCAGAACCCAATCAGTTTAGTAATTCAATAGCTGTCAGCTACAAATCAGGAGATAAAATTGCCTAAATTATCCGGTGGTCAGACCGTCATAGAATCCCTCAAAGCCCAGGGCGTGGATACGGTTTTCGGCATCATATCCATCCATAATCTGGACCTTTTTGACTCCTTATTTAGCAGCCAGGACACTCTGCGCTTCGTGGGAGGCCGCCTGGAGTTGGGGTGCGGGTTCATGGCTGACGGTTACGCCCGGGCCACCGGTAAGCCTGGAGTGCTTTTCACCAGCACCGGTCCCGGAGCGGCGGACTCTATGGGCGCTATGGGCGAGGCCTATTTCTCGGGGTCGCCTATCCTAGAGATCACCACCAACGTGGAACAGGAGTTCATCGGCAGCGGCAAGCTAGCGACCCACGAGACCAAGGACCAACTGGGCATGTTCAAGGCCGTTACCGACTGGAACGCATCTATTCCCGAGGTTGAGTCGATTCCCGATAACATCACCGAGGCGTTTGACCGGTTCCAAACCCGGAGGCCAAGGCCAATTGAGTTGGAGATACCCACTGACCTTTTGGGGGCGGTAGCCGACGTGGAGATGCTGACTGCCCGGCAGCCGGATATTCCCCAAGGCGACCCCAACAAGGTTGAGCAGGCGTTGCATATGCTGCTCAAGGCCAAACGCCCGGCAATCCTAGTAGGCGAGGAAGTCCAGCAGTTGGGCGGAACCCAGCAGATCGTTGAGCTTGCTGAGAAAATTGGCGCGGCCGTGGTCACCGCCGATGGCGCCAAAGGGGCGTTTCCAGAGGACCACGCCCAGTCATTGGGCCAGATCATGGGCAACCGAATCTGGGGCAAGAACCCGGTCCAGGAGTGGCTGGGCACTTGCGACTTAGTGGTCGTTTTGGGGTCCATAATGCCCCAACGGTCCACCGCCGGCATCGGGTTAAAATTGCCCAAAGACATAGTCCACGTGTTGTTGGATGGCGAGGCAATCGGCAAGAACTACGACGCAACCGTGCCTATAGTCGCCAACTCACAAGCCGTGGTCCAGCAATGGCTGGGAGCCATCGGTGGCCAGGACGTCCACAAAGGCAGCGCGTTCCAGGATGACATCACAGCCACCCGGGGCAACATACGCCAGACGCTGGAAGAAACATGGGGCAACGAGCTCCGGGTTTTCGAGACCATAAGGTCGGTTACCCCCCGGAACACCATCTTTTCCCTTGACCCGACCGTGGGCGCCAGCCGGGCCACACGCTGCCTGGAGATTTTCGAACCAAGGACCTACATGCACCCCCATGGCTGGCTCGGTCTAGGGTTCGCGTTCCCCGCGGCAGTCGGCGCAAAGGTCGGCAAGCCCGATAACCCAGTGGTTTGCGTAACCGGCGACGGCGGGTTCCAGTACAACTTTCAGGAACTGGCCACCTGCGCTCAGTACGGCATCCACCCGGTGGTGCTGATGTTCAATGACAACGCCTGGGGAGTCCTGAAGGGCTTCCAGGGCGACCGGTTTGGTGAAGCCCGACGGTTCGGAAGCGATTTGGTGAATCCAGACTTCGTGAAGATCTTCGAGTCCTACGGGTTCGAAGGCACCAAGGTGACCGACGTCAAACAACTGGGCAAAGCCCTCGAGAACGCCATCACCTCTGGCAAGACCCACCTAGTAGAGGTCCAGACTCCAGACGGGTTCGGCGCGCTGACCTAGGCCGGAGGCCAAGTGCATCCCGGATTCCAGCCGTCGAGTGACTTGCAGGCATCTGGCGCAGCCGGGCGGATTAGAAACCCGCCCCTATGGACGATTGTGGTAGTTCAAACGTCGTTTCTGGGCAGGGGTTGTGCCTCTAAAGGACTGGGCCTCCCTGAATCAGGGCGGGTTAGAAACCTGACCCTAGGTGTCCGGTCCCTTAACAGACTGCCCTATACCCCTTGTCTAATCCCTATCGGGCGGCCACAATCGACATAACGTGGGGCGTGGCGTCCTTGACGGCCCATGACTGAATCCAGGCAAATAGTTAGGCAAATACCGCGACATTCCCCAGGAGTTTTTATCGCCCTATGACCGATTCGACCAAAGAACCTGGGGCATACGATCAGCTTTATTCCAGGCGCATCTATCCGTTGGACGCCCATGATCTAAGCGAAGAACAGATCGCGGTGGCCTTCGCCATGACCTCCCGCCGCCCCGAAGCCTTCGACGAGATCGCGGAGCAGGTCAGCAAAGAAAAGGCGGCCGATTTCCACGAGCGGTGGGTTCTGGGCTACGGCCACGCCTCGGTCGCCGAGCATGCGGTGGTTCACCTGGCGGTGGAAAACGTGTCCCGGCTAGCCGTTGACACCCTTGAGGACAACCGGCTGGCGTCTTACACGGAAAAATCCACCCGCTACCAGGTGATGCCCGAGGACTACTTTTATGTTCCCGAAGAGCTGTCCCAGCATCAGGCTCTCAAGAAAGAGTATGTTGCTGCTTGCCAGAGTCTATTTCAGGGGTACCGGAAGCTGATTGACGGCTGCATGGACTACCTGCGAGAAACCACGCCACGTATCGCCTCTGAGAGAGATGGCGCCTACCGGATGCGGCTGAGTCGGGTGGCCACCGATCACTGCCGCGCGGTGCTGCCGGCGGCCACATTGACTAACGTGGGGGTCACAGCAAACGCCCGCACCTTGGAACACGCCATCGCCAAACTGGTGTCTTCGGGATTGATCGAAGAACAACTTCTGGGAGGCGCCGTGAGGGAACAGGGCCGTTTGATCACCCCGACTCTGATCAAATACGCAGACAGAGTCGATTATTTTGCCGGGGCCTCAACGATCCAATTGGATCAGGCCCGCAGATATAGGTTCCCTGACGAAGAACCGGCTGCCGATGCGGTGTCCGGTGCGAGCGCACCGGAAGTTAAATTGGTGCATTGGGACCGGAAGGGGGAAGAGAAATTGGCTGCGGCGCTGCTCTATCGACACTCCAATCTGTCCTACGACGACGTTTGGGAGCGGGTGATAGATCTGGGACCGGAGTCGCGTCAGGCGATCATTGACGAGAGTACCGCTGGGCTGGGAGCCCACGACGCTCCAACTCGGGAGTTCGAGGTTGTGGACTACACCTTTGAATTCACTCTGGACTACGGCGCCTACCGGGAGTTCAAACGGCACCGTATGATGTCCTATCTTCCTCAGCCGCTGACCGTGGCCCACGGCTATAAAATACCTCCGGTTGTGGTGCAAGCTGGCTTGGAATCAGAGTTTGAACAGACGGTGCGCCCGGCGGAAGATGTCTACTGGAAGGTTCGGGAAGTGTCGCCCTTGGCGGCCCAATACCTGGTGACCCACGCCCATAACCGGCGGGTAGTAACCAAGTTCAACCTACGGGAGAGTTACCATCTCTTCAAAATGCGGACCTCGGAAGAAGCCCATTTCTCAATCCGCGAGCCGATGTTGGAGGCGATGCGCTTGGCGGTGGGTGTCCAACCTCAGTTCTTCCGGAACCTAAAGCTACGGAATTACCCGGACTGGTGGCCGCACCCTTAGGGGATTAGTCAGCGATTAAGTCCGGGTTAGTTTGGTGGCAACCGAAGCGAGGCGGGCGCCTAGTTCACGGGCTTGGGCCATGTCTTCAGTTGTCATATCCCCTACGGCTGTTGCCCCGTAATACGAACCTGAAACCCGCATTCGCTCTCCCCAGGGAAGTCCAACTACCACCATGCCGCAGGCCAGCATCCAGTGAATCATCTGTAGGAGTGTCATCTCTAGACCGGAGTGTTGGCCTGAGCCGGAAGTGAATGCGGCGGCGGGTTTTCCGGCCAATGAGCCGTCTTCCCAGAGGTCGCCCTGATCGTCCAGCCACGATTTTAGTGAGCCGGTGATGCCGCTCCAGTTTGGGGAACCAAGCAGAAGGCCGTCGGCGGCGAGCAGGTCTGCGGTTGTGGCCTCGGTGGTCCGCTTGAGGGTTACATCCGCCCCCGACAACTCCACGCCCGACGCAGCGGCCCGCGCCAGGCTCTCGATCGCCGAGTTCTTGCGGTCGTATAAGACCAGGATGGACACGGGCATTAAGGGTCTGAACAATCGCGGGTGAAACCGCAGTTGGGGCACTTGATCTTACACTTCTGCTCAATCATCGAGCAGCCGCATATCTCACAGGTCAGGTCGTAGGAATCGTTGTAGGAATTATTGAAGATGGCTCTTAGGAAAAACACACGCACCACACTAACCCCAAAGGGATTCCCGTGAGTATACCCTCCGGCAAATCAGACGGCCAAGAACGGCGGCGGGACTTTTGTCAGAAGATTAGGTCTGGTGTGTTAGGGCCGTTAAATCCGTTACCGCAGCGCAGCGTAGGTGACCATTCTTGGTGTGATCATCGATACAAGACTGCCTTCTAAAACCGTGTCCTTTTGCGGGTCGGAGGTATTCCGGTTCTTGCCGGCGGCCAACCCTCACTTTGTCCCGGCCGCGCATCAACCAAACGTGATAGTCGGTGGACGGGCTGAGCGGGCCCATGCCGGCAACCATGATCAACCCGCGGCCGCCGCCGCTGCTCAACAGCAAGATGCCCTGGGAGGTGCTCCCGGCATATGGCGAGCGTAGCATTGGTCTGGCTGGGCCAACCCATATCTGGCCTGTTGGGGCTTGAGCACAGTGTCCATGACCTGAGACTCGTTGTCTGACGCCTGGCTGATCTGTGCCGTCATGGTGGCGCGTTGGAGTTGAGGCTTGCTTGGAGGGAGGGGTTCTCCTGCTTAAGCTCGTCTATTCTATTGGCCAAGCGGACGTTCATTGTCACCGCGATCACAACCAATACCATGGCAACCGAAGCGGCGGTAGGAACCAACATCTGAAACAATCGACTATCGATCAGCCGGTCGCCGATTGAAGGGACCAACTGGGACTCTGGTGCGGGCAGTCCCTGGGGCGGGTCATTGGGAACCACCGACGCGGCCAACTCTGCGGCCGTCGCCTGGAACCGGCCCACCACATCGCTGCATTGCAGGTCTAGG
>VFHF01000297.1 GCA_009392095.1 SAR202 cluster bacterium | reverse complement strand
GCTTATCGAAACCCCACGGCTTGAGAATCTTCGTTGTAACCGGCTCCTTTGGAAGGACAATCAACCCTAAAATCATACCAGTATTCAGCTCCAAAGGCAATCCGAATCTTTACGGCGGTGGTGCCCTGAGAACCTTGGTTAGCCACTGGACCTCGTACCGAATCGCGGTCCGCTGCGCATTCTGCAACACGTCGAATCGCTATGCTTCGTAAGTGCATATCGGCGTGCCACCCCGCCCTTGATATCACCCTCAATCAGACCGGAAAATCACCGCTGAATCTCTTTGACTTGGTCACAGCCAGGATGTAGCATACTGTCGTCTATTTGCGACATGCCTGCCAACAGTTTGGCGCGCCTGTAAAAAGGCAGCGCAGTAACCTCTCACCATTATAATAAAACGGAATCGGAATAAATGAGCTCCCAAACACAGCCAACGCCAGGCTCCTCCCTTGCCGGCCCCATCGCCGTGCCCGCGTTCGAGAAGGAATTAGACCGTCTTGTCGCTCTGGCCCGCAAGGGCCACAAACCCGGCGCAACATTTAACAACCCATCAGAAGAGTGGCTCATCAGCCAGATGCACGTGTTGCAAGACCTGTCTGAAGAAGAGCAACAGAAATATCTGGACGAAGCCAGCATCATCGACAAAGAAGCCGCAGAGGCCAATGCCGCGGGCAAAGCAGCCGGTCGCGCGTGGCCCGGTGTGGCTATTCGCTTGGATACCGGTGGGTACGGGTTCTTCAGCCAATTGGGCGTTGTGCGCCGGCCCGACCTGACTCAATACTTCATCGACGGGTTCGCCAAGAACCGCGACGGGGTAGTGTTCACCACGGAGAGCCAGACCTTGTTCACCGAGGTCTTCGGCTACATCAATTCCTATATGGAAGAAAATCTGGCCGCGGGCGACACTATAGTCCAGTCAGACCGCCAGGTTGGCGACGCCCCAGGGCGTTCCTTCCATGCCCGTCAGATGCTCTTTGGCACCCGGTACATGCAGATTCCCTTGATGTGGCGCCAACTCACTTTCCCCGTCTCTGAAGAGCTGAGCCGCCAGGAACCGGATATCCTTGAGGTCTCGCTTCCCCATTGGATGGAAGACCTGCCGATGCCGGAAGAACTGAAGAAGCGCCTCCGCGATGCCGGATTGACCCAGTTGGTCTTCAAAGCCCCCACCAAGGGTCTTTCATTGCACCTGGGATTCGACTATGTCGGTGAGCACAAGATGGGCCCACTGTCCATCGCCATGTTCAAGGTCAAACAAGTAGACGGGCTGGCCATTCAAGCTGCGTTGAGCATGGCCCGCGCCAAGACCATGTCAGGCCAGATGAAGAACACCGCGCTGATAACAGTCGGGCCGTCCCTCCACGGCAAAAGCACCCTCACCATCATGCTGGAGTTGGCCAATAGCGAACTGGCAGGCCGGCTTAAGCTGAAGACGGACGCTGAGGAAGGGGTCTACCCGATGAACGACGACATCGTCCTGTTGCAGCCCCTCATGGACCCGGTCAAGGCCACCAAAGACGGCAAGCAGTCCACTCTGTATTACGGAATAGACGGCACCGAGAACAACCTCTACGCCATGCCCTTTGGCCTGAACAAAGCGGAAGACCCCATTACCTTTGAGGCCGTCCGCGGAACGGATGAAGACCCAAACAGCCAAGAAACCCTGGAGAACGTGCCGATCAACCTAGATTCTTGGTCTCCGAATTTCCTCTCCAATCCGGTCCGCAACATGCGTGTCACGCTCTCGCGCACGAGGTTGGTAGCCCGTAAAGGCGCCAACGATTTGCTCAAAAAGATCACCAACGGCCGCGAGACCGAAGGTGTTCATGTTCCTATAGAGGACACCGACCAGGTCTTTTGGCAGGCCGTGATGCGCCAAAACACCGTGGTACCACCCCTGCGCCGCCTATCGTCCGAACAGTACATCCGCATACTGATGTACGGTGAAGCGGTCCAGATGGGAGCGGCCATTGGAGCCATCGGCCGCCCCTACGTTGAGTACTTCTCAGACCCGTTCATAATCGGCCTGGAAGACGAGAACGCCAACAACCTCTACAACATCGTAAAGAAGATCGAAGAGGGCGGACTCTCCCAACAATACTTCGTCTTCAACACCGGTGGCGTGGGCGCCGACACCAACGACCAGGCCAGCGGCGCCAACTACAAGAAGATTCCCCGGGAACTGACGCTGATGCTCCAGGAGGCCTTGCTCCGGGACGCGGTGAAGTTTGAGTATGAAGACCTCTTGGGTTCGGACCTCGCAGTCGCAATAGTGGACGAGGCGGGCAACGAAGTTGTCGATCTCCGCAACGAATGGCTGCCCAAGAACATTTACGGCGAGAAAGATTATTCTCAACGCATCACCGAACTTAGCCGCCGAAGGTTCTATGGCGAAAGCCAGGAAGACAAAGCAGGGATTCTTCGCTACACAAAGGTCGTCAACCGGCTATATGACCTGTCAGACATACCCGTTCCCTCCAACGAACGTGAGTTGGCCTGGCTGCTCTCGTTCTTCTGGAACGTTGACCATGCTTACGAAACTCTGGCCGAACTCCGCGCGCATGTCAGCGAGGGTGATGCCCCAGTTGCCGACGTGTTGAAAAAACTTCAAGACATGTACGCGCAGGCAACCGGAAATGGCTTGAGTCTTGACGGCGCCGCCGCGGCCGCATTGTCTTATCTGGGCTTCTAGGCCTCCCAAAGGCCGGCAAATAATCCGGATGGCTGGGCTTTCAATCCGTCCAATCCGTCCATTGATCTTCGGTTTCTCCCATGAAGCATCAGCAGGTCGCATTCCCAACCTGGCGTATAACCACCTCCGGTGTATACTTACCGCCGTCAATATGGTGACCGCAGCGCCATCGGCCTACCGCCGTAATATCTCGCAGACATTTCAGGAGGGCTCAATATGAAAGCAGTACAGATCACTGAATTCGGCGGACCCGAGGTCATGAAGTACCAGGACGTGGCCGACCCGACTCCCGGCGAGGGAGAAGCCGTTGTCGAGATCCAGGCCGCAGGCGTGAACTTTACAGATGTTTATAGCCGCCAGGGAGTAAACCCCGGTCCTCCGTTGCCCCGCATCATAGGTGTGGAGGGCGCAGGGGTTGTCAAAGATATCGGCCCCGGCGTGACTGAGGTCAAGATTGGGGACGACGTTACCTATTGCACCGCTCCCGGTACCTACGCCGAGTTGGCCATTGTGCCCGCATGGCGGTTGATGAAACGTCCCAGCGGCGTTGACGCCAAAGCAGGGGCCGCGGCCATCCTTCAGGGTATGACTGCCCACTATCTGTGCCACTCCACCTACGCTGTGCAAAAAGGCGACCGAGTGATCGTCCACGCTGGGGCCGGCGGCATGGGTCTGCTTCTGACCCAGATGATCAAGAAGTTGGGCGGGTTCGTTTTCTCCACCGTGTCCACCGAGGAGAAGGCCGAGCTGTCCAAGGAGGCCGGCGCAGACCACGTGATCTTGTACACCCAACAAGACTTCGCTGAAGAGGTCAAAAAGGCTACCAACGGCGAGGGCGTAAGGGCCGTGTATGACGGAGTAGGCAAGACCACTTTCAATCAAAGCATCAGCAGCCTGGGCCGCCGCGGGCATATGGTCCTCTACGGCGCCGCCAGCGGAGCACCGGATCCCGTCAGCCCTGGCATTTTGGGCGCTGGGTCTCTCTCGATGACCCGCCCCGGTCTGGGTGACTACACGGTGGACCGAGCCGAGTTGGAGAAGCGTGCCGGCGACGTTTTAGACTGGGTGGCCTCAGGGGAGCTAAAGCTCCGGATCGGCGGTGAATTCCTTCTGTCAGACGCCTCTGAGGCCCACCGGCAACTTGAGAGCAGGGCCACCACCGGCAAACTGCTGCTGATTCCCTAAGACGGTAATGCGAGCTTAGGTTGGCAGGTGGCGAGTAGGTGGTTCGATCGGCTCGGCTTGAGCAGACGATCAACTACAAATCCGCTTGCCATACGCGGACGGATGGCTGAAATCGCCACTCGTCCTGAGACTGTCGAAGGATACACATAAGCTATCTCAGTTGCCGAAAACGTGACGGGTCGAATAAGCCATCGGAAAATTGTTGACCACATTGGTCGACTTTAATATAATCGTGGCAGGCGACCGAGTTTAGGAGAAAAACATGGCTGAGGAAACCGTAACGTTAGAGTCGATCTACGAAGCGCTGAAAACCGTTTATGACCCGGAAATTCCGGTTAACATAGTCGACCTAGGTCTGGTCTATGACGTGCAGGTAAAGGACACAGGCGACGTCTACGTTCAGATGACCCTGACATTTCCCGGCTGTGGCATGGGCCCCTACATCGGCCAACAAGCAGAATGGGCTGTGCAAGAACTGGACGGCGTAGAGGAAGTCCAGATAGAGATGGTTTTCGACCCGCCCTGGTCTCCGGAACTGATCAGCGAGGAAGCCCGCTCACAACTGGGCATCTAACCGGCCCTCTAGCTTGACGAAACTACCTAACCCCAGGGGTTGAACGACCGTTTCACCTTCTGGGTTAGACCCCAACCCCACAACCCGCCCACTCTAGATTCTCAGAGCTCCCTCCGGAGGAACGCATGCCCACGCCCCAGGAAACCGCACGCCTGGAACAGATCAAAAAGTCTTGGCAGCAAAAACGCCAAATCACCGAGCGTCTTGGCAAGATCAAGACCAAGATTGGCGTATATAGCGGCAAGGGCGGCGTTGGCAAGACCACGGTCGCCGTAAATCTAGCGGTGACCCTAGCCAGCCAAGGGAACAGCGTTGGACTCCTGGATGTGGATATCGACTGCCCCAATGTGACCAAGGTCATGGGCATCACCGATAAACCGGACTACGTAGATGGACAGATAATTCCTTCGGAAAAATGGGGCGTCAAAGTCGTCTCCATGGCTTTCTTCCAAGAGAACCCGGACGAAGCCATAATCTGGCGCGGACCGATGATTCACAACGCCATAAGCCAATTCCTGCAGCAGACTGAGTGGGACGAACTGGACTACCTGGTGGTAGACCTGCCCCCCGGCACTTCTGACTCCCCTCTTACGATTATGCAGAACCTGCCCATGGACGGATTCGTAGTGGTAAGCACTCCCCAGGACTTGGCTAACTTGGACGCCAAACGCTGCATCAACATGATTCGCAAATTGAATCTAAATGTGCTGGGCGTTGTTGAGAATTACACCGGGGAGATATTCGGTGAGGGCGGCGGCAAAAACCTGGCCAAAGAGGTTGACGCCCCCTTTCTTGGCGATATCGCCTTACGTTCCATCTACCGGGATGCGTCCAAACCCACGGCCCTTCTGGATAAGTCGGTTGGAAAAGAGTTCAAATCCGTAGCCGATGCGATGAAAAAGAGCCTGAAGGAGTTTGGCTCGGAAGCGGTCTAAAGAGATTAGACAGATACGAGGTTACCGCCAAAGGTCTCTCGGCGGTGATGACTCGCTAAATTCGGGCTAATCGCCAGATGAAACTTGGGCCTCGGCAGGTTCCTCCGTTCGGCCCCTTTTTCTTCGCTTTCTGGATGGCCGCTCCGGCGGTTCATCTCCCGAAGTGATGCTCATCAAGAGGTTAACTTCCCGGTTCATGGCTTCCTGGGAATGCCCGCTACCCTCGCCCATCCTGCGGAACTTCTTATACCTCCTCTTCAGGAGCTTACCTTCAGACATCTTGGATAGTTGGAATATGTTGGTCAAGATCGCTGTTTGGAGAACCGCCGACGCCTCATGCGGGTCGACATGGGAGCCCCCATCCGGCTCTGGCACAACCTCGTCGGCGATCCCTAATTCCAGGCAGTCATGGGCCGTCAACATCAGGGCCTCGGCGGCTTCACGGTCCAACATATGGTCATGATGAGCGGCACCCAGGGTGTGGTTTACTGAAATGGGCGAATAGATGGCAAATTGTTGCATCAAGATCCGGTCGGACAAGCCCAGGGCTAATGCGCCCTCGCTGCCGCCTTCGCCGATCACCACGGAGACCATCGGCGTTGGGACGGTCAACATGGAAGACAAAGTCCGGGCGATGGCATTTCCGATGCCTTGCTCTTCCGCTTCCAGTCCGGGGTCTGCGCCCTGGGTGTCTATCAGGGTAACCAATGGCAGCTTGAAGCGGCACGCCAAGTCAATCAACCGCTGGGCTTTGCGCAGGCCGTCTGGGAAGACATGGTACCGCTCCCCCTCATCTAGAGTCCGCCGCTGCTGTCCGATAACGGCAACCGCCAGGCCGTCCATGAAACCGATGCCGGTGACTACCGAACGGTCATCGCTGTTCAGCCGGTCGCCACGGAGTTCTATAAATGGGTCGAGGATAGACCGGAAATAGGAGCTAGCCTGGGGCCGCTCTGAATTTCGGGCTGCGGTCATCGCTTCCCAAGGCTCAACCTCGTCGCACTCTTCGGGTTCTGATTTCAACAAGTTCTTATGGTTGGATTTTCCATGTTTCTGCGCAGTAAGGATCTGCAGTATCGACGCAATCCTTGGTTGCAGGTTCTCGCGGTCAACCACGTTGTCCAGTAGCCCATGGCCAACATGTGCTTCAGCAGTATGGGCGTCCAACGGCAGGGGCGTCTTGGACACCTCTCGAAGGGTGCGCAGTGGCGAGAGCCCGATCAAAGAGCCTGGCTCAGCAAGAATGACATCGGCCAGGTTGGCGAAGCTGGCGTAGGCCTGCCCGGTGGACGGGTTGGCCAGAACCACGATGAAGGGCACTTCCCCGTCCCGCAGGCGGTTGGCGGCGGTGACGGTCTTGGCCATCTGCATCAGTGACAAGACACCCTCTTGGATTCGAACGCCTCCTCCAGAGACCACGGCCACGGCGGGGATGCCACGGCGCGCTGCGTTCTCGAAGGCCATGGACACTTTTTCGCCAACGACACTGCCCATGGTGCCGCCCATGAACCCAAAGTCCAATACGATTAGCATGGTCTCGACATCGCCGATCCGGCATTTTCCGGCGACCGCTGCTTCCGTGAGACCGGTCCGGTTCTGGTCCTGCTCCAGGAATTTTCGGTACCGGTTCCGGCGGGAGAACGAAAGGGGCTCCACTGTCTTCACATATTTATAGGTCTCTTTGAACGTTTCCTTATCAACCAACAGCTCGATACGCTCTCTGGCGGTGACGGTGTAGTGGAACCTGCAGAAGGGACAGACGCGGTAGGTCAGGTAGGAAGGGGAGTCGCTGATCGGCTCCTCGCAGAACAAACAGCGGTCGTGTACCACTGAAAGATAGGTCCGTTCGGCCGCACCATCGCGGTTAAACAGGTGTACAAGGAAGTTTGACAGGTTGCGCAATCCGGCCTCCAGCCTGATGGAGAGAGCGGGTTAGGTCGGGGCAATTTCTCCGGCTTGCCTCTAGGGCCAGCTTCCCAATTTGCTCCCACTCCGTACTCTTAACATCATACAAAAAGTACTCCGATATTGGAATGCCGAATAGCCCTGTTTGTCAGACCGGCCAATCTTGAATTGCCTCACGGCGGTCATTCGGCTAGAATCGGCCTACTTTTTAATCTTGTTCAGTAGTTCTTCTCGGTCCGGCTTTGCCTGTTTGGACCCGGCCTATGCTGCACTGGGGATGTTAAAAACGTCCTTTTTAATCTTTATTCAATAGGAGGATAAGACCATGCCAGCTAGTTGGGTGGACATCAAGGTAGACGGGGGTCCCATGGAGGGTTACTTAACCCAGCCTGAGGAGTCAGGCGAGTATCCCGCTGTGGTTGTCATTCAGGAGATATGGGGGGTGAACTCCCACATCCAATCGGTGGTAGACCGGCTGCCTGCTCTGGGCTATGTGGGCTTGGCGCCGGCTATGTTCCACCGGGAAGGCCCAATGACCACCGGACTGCACGAGGAGTTGGAAACGGCCCTCTCCCGCATGCGCCGGTGCACCGACGACAACATAATCGCCGATGTCAGAGCAGCAGTGGACTATGTGAAAGCCCAGCCTTTCGTTCAGGGCGATAAGATCGGCATCGTTGGGTTCTGTTATGGAGGCCGCGTCTCTTACCTGGCGTCCTGCAACATCTCAGACCTTTCGGCATCGGTGGTGTTCTACGGCGGCGGTATCGGCATGGCGCTGGGAGACGGGCAATCACCATTGGAACAGACGGCCAATATCAGTTGCCCAATGTTGGGTCTCTTTGGCGAAGAAGACGCCAACCCTACCCCGGAAGACGTGGCTAACATGGACGCTGAACTTACTAAAGCCGGGAAGGCCCACGAATTCCATAACTACGGCGGCGCCGGGCATGGGTTCCACTGCGAAGCTAGGGCCAGCTACCGGGCGGAAGCTGCAGCCGATGCTTGGGGCAAAGCTATGGCCTGGTTCGACAAGCACCTCAAATAGATTCGGTAACCCAACAACCGTGGCCCGTCTTCATCGCTAAGAGGGCTGGCCATTGCGGCGCCTACTCATAGCCGATCGGTTGCTTCTCCGTGGTATGTTTGCTCCAATGTCCTCTGCCGATATAAAGCCACTAACAATATCTCGTTTACTTTTCGGAATCACCTCCTCGTCGATCGACTCATCAGGTGGGCCCATAGGCCGTATGGTGCATGGCACATAGAGTCGTTTCGCCAACGGGAAACGACCCATCTGCCCGCAGGCGGGGCAATTTCTGGATAATCTCTCAGTACAAAGATTTCCGGTACCTGTGGATCGGAAATTTTTTCACCGTTGGCGCCCAATGGATCCAGATACTAACCGTGGGTTGGCTGGTCTTGCAGTTGACCGATGGCAACGCGTTCTTAACCGGCACCGCCGTCGGCATTCGCACATTACCTGTCCTCCTAATTGGGCCTTGGGCTGGTGTCCTGGCTGACCGGGTAGACCGCCGAAAACTGGTCATGGTCACCCAGGTCTATATGGCTATCTCGGCGGTGATATTCGCCTTAATGGTTCTGGCCACCGACCTGGACGTTCAACCAGTGACTGGGTTTCTGCAATGGTGGCACGCTTTCATATATATGGGAGTCTCGGGAATCGCACATTCAATCGTCCAGCCGGTCAGACAGACGATGGTCCCCAACACCGTGCCCCTCCGAGACCTGGGCAAAGCGCTTGCCCTCAATGGGATGGCCCATCCCAGCATGCGTATCGTCGGGCCGGCCATCGGCGGGTTGCTGATAGCCACCTTGGGGTTCAACTGGAACTTCTTTATCGAGGCAGGGTTTTACGTAACCATCGTGTTGATTTACCTGCCCATGAAGCTGCCCTACCGGGAAGAACGGCTGGCCACCAACGCTTCTTTACTGTCCAGTATGAAAGAGGGCCTCGCCTATGTGGTGAAAGAACGGACCATCTTGCAATTGATCGTGATGGCGTTCATCCCCAACTTGGTGTTTCAGCCTGTGGTGTTCGTGCTGCCCATTTTCACAACTGAAGTGTTGGGCCGCGGCGCCGATGCCGGAGGCATACTAGCTGCCGCTGTGGGCGCGGGAGGAATAGTAGCCGCGATCATCATCGCCGGTCGGGGTTACATATTCCGACGCGGTCCAATGACCTTGATGGGATTGATCGGCGGTTGTTTCTTCATCCTATTGTTCGCCCAGTCAACTTGGTATTATGCATCCATGGCCGCTTTGGCCGGCCTGGGATTTTTCCAGTACATATTCCGGGTTGGAAACAACACTCTGATTCAGACCATAGTCCCCGACGCCCTAAGAGGGCGGGTCATGAGCATCTACATGCTGGATAACGGGCTGACGCCGCTGGCTACTATGGCGATCAGCTACCTCATTCACATCTGGAGCCCAGGCGGCGCCTACACGGTGATTGCGGCAATCAGCTCGGCTCTGGCGCTGCTACAATTGGTGTTATTCCGACGAGTCCGAGTGCTGGAGTAAGAACCACCAAATTCCCTCCTATTTACAGTTCCGGCCCGCAAACACACAAGCAATGCAGTGATATTGTTTATTCGATAAAGATACTTAATTCTAAGGCGCAATAAAACCTATTGACGGCCTTGTGCCTATTGTTTATCATTCATCCGGCCGCAGTCAGACCTAGTTGGATTTGCGTCTAGATTAGACACAAACTGAAAGAAACAAACGACTCGAGTATCCAAACGACGGTGAATTGTCCGGAATGTCTCTGGACGTTAGG
>VFHF01000296.1 GCA_009392095.1 SAR202 cluster bacterium | reverse complement strand
CCCGGCTACAATGGGCTGGTACTTTGTAGGCTATTTGGGCGGATGAATCTAGCCCAGATATTTCAAGGGTGGGGAGAGTAGGATGGCCGAGCGGCTGATCTCCGGCGACTTCCAACAGGAAGACCAAGATGTGTCTTTGCGGCCCAAGCGGCTGGAAGATTTCGTCGGGCAGGCCAACACTAAAGAGAACCTCTCCATCTCCATCCAGGCCGCCAAGTTACGCCAGGAACCTCTCGACCATGTGATTATCTACGGCCCTCCCGGTCTCGGAAAAACCACACTGGCCAACATCATCGCCACCGAGATGGAAGTCGCCATTCGGGTCACTTCGGGCCCGGCTGTTGAGCGGGCTGGGGACATGGCCGCCATTCTAACCAGCCTCCAGCCAGGCGACGTACTTTTCATCGATGAGGTCCACCGACTCAACCGGGTGGTCGAAGAAGTCCTGTATTCGGCGATGGAAGACTTCTTCCTGTCTTGGATGGTCGGCAAGGGTCTGGCCGCCCGAAACGTCAATCTTAGGATCAGCCCCTTTACCCTGGTCGGCGCCACAACTCGGTTCTCCATGGTCAGCGCTCCCCTTCGCGACCGGTTCGGGTTGGTCTGCCGTTTGGACTATTACGAACCCGAAGATATGAAGGTCATCGTCGACCGTTCCGCCCGAATCCTGGAGATGGACACTGACAGCGAGGGTATGGATCTAATCGCGGCACGGTCAAGGGGCACACCAAGAGTGGCCAACCGGCTGCTGAAACGCACGAGGGACTATGCCCTGGTCAAGGCCGACAACCGGATCAACGGCGCGGTCGCCCGTGCCGCATTGGAGCAACTCAACGTGGATGAACTGGGATTGGACCTATCAGACCACCGGTTGCTGTCTAGCATCATCGACAAATTCGACGGGGGCCCCGTAGGCCTGGAAACCCTGGCAGCATCATTGAACGAAGACTCGGACACTATAATGGACGTCTGGGAGCCTTTCTTGCTGCAACTGGGATTCTTGGAACGGACGCCTAGAGGTCGCGTCGCGACCCGAAGGGCTCACGTTCATCTGGGCCGGCCTTACGCCACCATTGACCTCACCGACCAAAGCCGACTCAACGGATTCTGAGTCAGGTTTCAGTATCTGGACCAACTTCCTCTTTCTCCGGTGCCACCCCATGTGTTGCCCGCTCAGCGCCGACGGTCTAAAATAGTCCGATATTCAATCCTACCTTTTGGCAGGTCGGTCCGGTTTTGTACCGGATGGAGCACCTTTGACGGTTTCCGCCCACTCTTGCGAGACAGCCCTACATACGAAAGCCGACGCGCATCTGACAGAGGTGATTGCCAAGGCGATGGCAGGTGGGTCTCTGATTGAGGCTGACGCCCTATCATTCCTGTCTGCAGGCCCTGACGCCACCAAAGAGATCTGCGCGGCTGCTGCGTTCATGCGTGACCAAGGCAAGGGTAACACCGTCACGTTTTCGCCCAAAGTTTTCATTCCTCTGACCCATCTGTGCCGTGATTTCTGTGGGTACTGCACATTCCGCAAAGACCCAACGCAGTCGGGCGCTGACCTCTTCATGACTCCGGAACAGGTCTTGGATGTGGCTAATGCCGGTGCGGCTCTTGGGTGCACCGAAGCCCTTTTCACTCTGGGGGAGCGGCCGGAACAGCGCTACCCCGAGGCACGAGAATGGCTGGAACACCGCGGGTTCAAGACCACCCTGGAATACCTCACCTACGTTTGTAAATTGGTGTTCGAAGAAACAGACATGCTGCCCCATGCCAATCCCGGCACCATGGCCCGCCGTGAGATTGCAGCCTTGCAGCCATTCAACCCTTCCATAGGACTGATGCTGGAGAGCACCAGTGTGGCACTGTACGCAGTCGGTGGCCCCCACGAATTCGCTCCCAGTAAGCGGCCCAGAGTGCGGTTACGCACGCTGGAATTGGCCGGAGAGTTGCGGGTGCCTTTCACCACTGGTATCCTCATCGGCATAGGCGAGAATCGCCGCGACCGTATAGAGTCCCTATTAGCCATCGCGGAGCTTCACGCCAAGTATGGCCATGTTCAGGAAGTGATAATCCAAAACTTCCGGGCCAAACCGGATACGGCGATGGAAAACTCGCCTGACGCGGAGACGGATGAATTCCTTTGGACGGTGGCGGTTGCCCGGCTGGTCCTTGGACCGGAGGCCAATCTCCAGGTACCGCCCAATCTTAGCGCAAAGAACTATCAGATATATTTGGATGCCGGAATCAACGACTGGGGCGGAGTGTCGCCGTTGACTCCGGACTTCGTGAATCCTGAGGCCCCGTGGCCGGCCTTAACCAAATTAAAAACCAAGACCGAGGCAGCCGGGTTCCAACTGAGACCCAGGCTTCCGGTATACCCGGAGTACTTCCTAGGAACGAAAGAATTTCTACCCGACTCCCTCGCACAAAAAGTTTCAGCGATGTCTGATTCAGAGGGTTATGTCGCAGGGGGAATACAGAGATATGCCGGCACAATCTGAACAGTCAGGCCAGAATGGGTCTAAAAACCTCGAGTCTGTGATCAGTGCGCTCAAACCCGAGACGGCAGCGGTGTTGGACCGGGCCCTTTCGGGAGAGGACATCACGGTTGAAGAAGCGGTGGTGTTGTTCGAGACGGAAGGCAAGGAATACAACGCTCTCGTGATGACGGCGGACGAACTCCGCAGACGCACCGTGGGTGACATTGTCACCTACGTTGTCAACCGCAACATCAACTTCACCAACGTCTGTATCAAGCGCTGCGGTTTCTGCGCTTTCAGCCGTGACTTTCGTCAGGAGGAAGGCTATCTACTGCCGGTGGAAGAGATCATCCGGCGGGCCAAGGAAGCCTGGGACTACGGCGCCACGGAAGTCTGCGTCCAGGCTGGGTTGCCGCCCAAGATGGAAGGCGATCTGTATATCCGGCTCTGCGAGGCGATCAAGAAAGAATTGCCAGATATGCACATCCATGGCTTCTCTCCGGAAGAGGTCCTGTACGGTTCTATACGCTCCGACATCACGATTAGGGCCTACCTGACCGAGTTGAAAGCAGCCGGTGTCGGCAGTCTGCCTGGGACATCAGCCGAAGTCCTAGACCAAGAACTTCGTGACAAGATATCTCCGGGCCGTATCACGGTGGACCAGTGGACGGAGGTGATCACCACTGCCCATGGATTGGGTATCCCAACGACTTCAACAGTGATGTTTGGGTATCTCGAGACTCCCACGCAATTGGCCAAACACATAGACCTTATTAGAGGAATCCAGCAACAGACAGGCGGCATCACCGAATTCGTGCCCCTGAGTTTTGTTCATACCGAAGCGCCCATGTTCATGCAGGAACTTGTGAACGATGTCCGGCCCGGCCCGTCTGGGATTGAGGTGATCAAGATGCATGCCATCGCCCGGATCATGCTCAATAACTGGATACCCAATATCCAGGCCTCCTGGGTCAAAGAGGGACCGCGCATGTCCCAGCTGCTGCTGACTGCAGGCGTCAATGACTTGGGTGGGACGCTCATCAACGAGAGCATCTCTACCGCAGCGGGAGCGCAACACGGCCAGCTAATGCGCCCGTCGGAATTCCGGCAGATGATCCGCCAAGCTGGCCGGATACCCGCGGAACGCTACACGACCTATAAAACCCGCAGGGTTTTCAGCGATACAGACCAGGAACTCGACCCATTGGACCTTGTTGGCGACAACGTGGAAGAGGTATTTGGGTCTTACAACCGGCTGGTCAAACTGGACACCTACCGGTTTGAGCATCCCAACAAAAAACCAAGTGCCAAAGTCTAGTCGCGCAGTGCCCTTTCTCGGCGTCGGATTTCGCACCTATGGACATCGATGGTGACCCCCGAATCCCCTACCGTACTGGCATTGGCCGGGGGCGTCGGTGGCGCTAAACTTGTTCTTGGGCTAGCCCGTTGTCTTCCCCACGGCGACCTGGTTATCTGCGTGAATACCGGGGACGACGAGACTTTCCATGGCCTGCATGTCTCACCCGACCTGGACACCATGATGTATACCCTTTCCGGCCTTTCAAACCAAGAGACTGGCTGGGGCGTGGCCGGCGATACTTTCACC
>VFHF01000295.1 GCA_009392095.1 SAR202 cluster bacterium | reverse complement strand
GTGTAGTAGGGCAGGTCGTCGTTGTAGGCGTTGCAGTCGTACTCGAACCCACCCTCTTCGACCACTAACTCCCGGGTGTTTACGCTGGGCCCATAGCGGGTATACCAGCCGATAGGCCGTTGGCCGGTGGTCTTGGTCATGGATTCTACCGCTTGGCGGATGGCCTCCCGTTCTGAGTTCTTGTCCATCTTGTAATACTCTTCCCAGCGGTTGCCGTGGCCCATCACCTCGTGGCCTCGGCGCACGATTTCCGGCCCGACTTCCGGGTTGCGTTCCAGTGCTAGAGCACAGGCGAAAAAGGTCCCGGTTACCTGGTGCTTGTCCAGGATGTTCATGATCCGCCAGACACCCACTCGGCTGCCGTACTCATAGAAAGACTCGTTGGCCAGGTCGCGTTCCCCCGGGCCAACGGGAGATGGCGATTCGCCTCCGGCCTCGCCCCTTGGGTCACCGTCTAAGATTGAATACTCGGAGCCTTCCTCGTAATTGACCACCACCGAGATGGCGATCCTGGCCCCATCGGGCCATTTGACCACCGGTGGGTTGGCGCCGTAGCCGATCAGGTCTCTAGTGCTCATGTTTCTTCCTCGTCCTGGCGAAAATTGGAGTTATTGCCGAAGCTTCCAGTGATACAGAATCACGGCCACTGAGGTGGCCAGATTCAGGCTGGAAACGCCGTTCTCCATGGGTATGGACACCCGGTGGTCAGCCACGCCCAGCAATTCCTCGCTGAGCCCTTGGCGTTCGGTGCCAAAGGCCAATAGCGCCCGGTCCGGTATATGAAAGTCAGGGAGCGCATATCCGCCCAGGTCCACGGCCACCAAGGGGCGGCCGCATAAGGGCAGATCTTCCGAGTTCGCCACCGGGAGGGCAAATTGCAGGCCTACACCACTGGTTAGCGCGGCGGGCTTCCAGGGATCCAGGTTGCCGGTGTTCACCAAGCCGGCGGCCCCGGCAGCGGCTGCCGCCCGGACAGCGGCGCCGATGTTGAACAGGTTTCGAGGGTTCTCCAGCAGGACCACCGGCGCCGGCGCCGGATCGTCCAGAAGACCGGCAAGGTCGACAACTGGACGCCGGGCGATGGCCATCACTCCGGTGGGCGGTTTTACTGGGCCCAGTCTCTCGAATACATCATCGTCCACGGCGGAGACCTGGCCGATAATATCGTCGCCCAGGTCTGGCGCGTACTCGGCCAGGAGCACTGCCAATTCGGAGAGATCCGGGCTGACGGCTTCCACCAACTCCGCGCCGAAGCGAATCGCGTGTTTCAGAGGGTGGAATCCCTCGATCACCACCAGTGACGGGTCGTTCCGCGCGTTATAGAAACGGTCTTCTATGGGTTTCTGATTCATGTTCTCTTTGTTGGAGTATCGGTGATTTGCTTTTGTTGCGGCCATTATGGCAGATTGGCGACGGGCGTTCCAAAGACGAAAATTGGTAGAATCTTCATTACATGAATTCGAACGCTATGCTAGCCAAAATTGAGGGACCGGATGGAAACGGTGGTCAGGGAGAAATGACATGCGCGGAGTGACATTTCCGGGAAACCGGCAGGCAGAGATTCGGGAGTTTCCAGACCCCCACGCCGGGCCGGGCGAGGCAGTGCTCAAGGTGCGAGCTTCAGGCCTGTGCGGCACCGATCTTCACCGTTATCGGGGTTCTGAATCCACGGACATGATCACCGGCCACGAGCCATGTGGCGTCATTGAAGAGTTGTCCCCTGGCGCCCCTCCGGGCATCAAGGTCGGCGACCGGGTAATCTGTCACCATTACGCGGGCTGCGGAGTCTGCGAGAACTGCTCCATGGGCTATGAGCAGCTTTGTGTTCACGGGCGGGTCACCTTTGGCGGAGGCACGGGTCACGGGGCCAACGCCGACTACATCTTGGTGCCTTCACGGAGCCTGGTGCTCCTTGACGATGAGTTGTCTTTCGAAGAGGGTGCGGCCATCTCCTGTGGTACCGGCACCGCCTGGAACGGGCTCAAGAAAATGGAGGTCTCCGGCCGGGACATCGTGGTGGTATTCGGCCAGGGCCCGGTGGGAGCCAGCGGGACGTTGTCGGCCAAGGCAATGGGTGCGAAAGTAATCGCCGTGGACGTAGTACAGGAGCGCCTTGCATTGGCCATAAAGCTGGGCGCGGACCATGTGATCAACCCGGCGGAAGTCGATGCAGTAGAGGCCATACGCGAACTGACAAATGGCCTGGGGGCAACTGCCACATTGGAGACCTCAGGCAACCCCGAGGCGAGACAGCAGGTGCTGGAGTGTCTGCGTCCCTTCGGCCGGTGCTGCTACGTGGGCATCGGCGGGCCGGCAGAGATCGACTTCAACCGGGACGTAATCTTCAAGGTCGCAACAATCTTCGGATCATGGACGTTCAGCAAGGCCGAGTTGATCGAGATCGAGCGGTTCTTCGTGGACACCAAGGCCCCGCTGAACAAGCTGATCACCCACCGCTACACCCTTGATCAGGCGGTGGAGGCGTTCAAAGAGTTCGATGGCGCGACAACAGGGAAATGCGTCATTATCATGGATTAAAGCAAGAGGAATTACCTAGGCAAAAAATCGTCTGGCCATCAGACCCTCGGGAGATGGGTCGATACCGGCAGCCTTGGCATCGGACTAGTCAAGAAATCAGCCAGTTGCCTAATTCTCCGATTCAGCGTTTGGTGCTACTCTGATTCCAGCCGCTAATGCAAACTGAAATTTCGAGGGCCAGACGATGGCAAGCACTGTCATAGAGAATTCTGTCGTTGCCTATCTAGACAATGACGACAGCCCGGACATCTCCAACCCGATACACTCCACCGAAGTCGCGAAATCATATGGGTTCACCGGTCCCCTTGTGGGCGGAGTGACCGTTTGGGGCTGGGCGACGGACACGATTCTGGAAGCGCTTGGCGAGGACTGGCTACAAGAAGGGTGGGCCGAGTATTCGTTCAGACAGCCGGTTTATCCAGGCGACACCCTGCTGATCAGGGCCGCGCTGGACGCAGGCGCTGATAGCGAGTCATGGGATGTGGAGATGATTAACCAGGCGGGCGAGGTGTGCGTAAATGGCATGGTGGGCAATGGGAGGGCCGATTGGTTCCGAGAGCTCATACGGCCGAGTCACATGGAGCCGGTCGACGAATCCCCTGCAAAAGGCCCACTTACGCTTGAGAATGCCCAGCCCGGGAAGGACTGGTCGGCGGCGAAGCTTGATTTATCAGAGCAAGAGTGCCGCGAATTCACAACTGATAAGCAGCACACTGACAACCCTCTGTTCCTCGGCGCACGAGCCATCGCCCATCCTTCATGGATCGCAGGCTGGGCGGAGAAACTGATGCGCCATAACTTCGAAATTCCGACTTCGATGCATACAAGAAGCTGGGTGCAGCACCTCAGCAAAATTCCAACCGGCACAACGGTCACCGGGGGCGCGCATCTCATCGACTCATATGAACGGAAGGCCCATCATTTCGCGAATTTCGATGTTCTCATGGTGGACCAGGACGGGTCGGACCTCGCCCAACTAAGGCATTGGACCATCTTCAAGATCGCGACTTTGGCAGAGAGGGCAGAGATAGGTCTCTAGAATGCGTTGCCGTAAGTGCCCATCAGGTGGTCTTTGAACCAATCCAGAGCTTCCATACAGGTCGCTTAGGCGGATTCTGGGTGATACTGGCTACCGGTGTTATTGAAGAATGGGTGGCCGGCCCCAGGATAGGCTACGAACTTGTAGTCATTCTGTTGGGCCATCAACTCCACTTCTAGCCTAGGCACTCCGCCGTTGATGCGAGCGTCCTCTCCGGCGTAAATCCCCCAGCAGCGTCCCGCCGTCGGCATCGAACTCGATGGATCCGGCCTCGATGGAATCTCCTCCGAGGAGTCTATCGGTGGTATTTGCAGCTTGGCCCTCCGCACAACTACAGTTGGGTTATTAGGATGTCTGGACTAGATACGTAGCCTAGCGCGATTTCGGATGCATATGTTGCGACCCATGAAGTTATTGCGCAGGGGAGCGAGACTCTGCAAGTTGGAGAATTGGAGTGTCAGGGCTAACGGTTATATGCAGGCGTCGCGGACGGCTTGGGAGATGGCAGCCAGTCGGGCGTTGTTGGTGGGGCTGCCGCGGAATCCGTTGGTGATGTACCCCACGGCCAGGCCCGAGTCGAAGTCGGCCCATCCAATGGACGTTCCGGCCCCGCCGTGGCCAAAGGTATTCAGCGGGTTTCCGGTCGACTTTCCCATCCGTTCGTCGGCCAGAGCCAGGCCTAGGGACCGCTGGGCGAACAAGCCCAGAGATTGGTCGGTGCCTTCAACTTGAAGCTCAACCGCTCCCTCGACCGTGGCTGATTGAACAATTGTTTTGCCGTCCAACGACCCTTTGCGCTCCATCATGGCGTAGAACCGGGCGAGGTCGCTGGCTGTGGCGACGCCGTTGGCACCGGGCACAATGCATCTCCATACTTCCGGACGGCTGAACGTTCCGCTGTAGCCGCTGGTGTCGGCGTCATCTTCCATCAGGTGCATCGGTGAAACGCGGCTTTCCAGCCCTGCCGGCAAGCCCACGTAGGTGTTTTCGATGCCTAGGGGAGCAGCCAGTTCTTCGGCGATGAACCTATCGAAGGTGCGGCCGTCGACGCGACGGACGATCTCGGCGAGGACCCAGCCGTAGTTGATGGGGTGGTAGGCCAGCGTTTCGCCGGGGGTGTAGATGGTGGGCGCCTGTTCCATGGCGTGGGTGACCTTGCTCCAATCCGCCCAATCGGTCCAGGGCAGGGACTCGGGCGTCTGGGGAAACCCGCCTCGGTGGGTCAGGATGTGGCGGATGGTCACGGTCTCTTTGCCGTTCTGGGCGAATTCCGGCCAATGTTTGGAAACCAAGTCGTCCCAGGCGATCTGGCCTCGTTCCTCCAGCATGTACATACAAGATGCTGTCAGGGGCTTGGTGGAGGACATTAGCACGAACATGGTGTCGCTGGCCACTGGCTCTGTGTTAGCGATACCGCCGTATATGTCCAGCACCAGATTCCCGTACCGGTACACCGCCAGGCCGGCGCCCGGATGGAGGCCTTCATCGATCTGCTGCTGGAAAAGTTGGTTGACCTGTTCCAGCTTCTGGCTGTCCATTGCGACGGCGTCAGGCTTGGTCAGTGTGGCCATGGTGTCTCCTCTGGAATTAGCGTTGTTTGATTCCCGACTACAGTTGTTCGGCTAAAGTTTCTTGACCGCGTCGCCGGGCTTTATCTCGCCGCTTTGTACCACCTTGAGATTGATGCCCCGCAATTGGAGTTCCTCGCCGATTGGCGAGCTGATGAGCTTGAGGGCATCTACGCCGAACCGGGCGGAAAATTTCTTGCAGCCGGTGTGGGGCTGGTCGGTGGCCTCCAGGATGGCCGAGCCTACTGCGATTCGGGTGCCGGGTGGCACATTCTCGGCGCTGAGGTCCAAGTCCGCGAACAACTGGTCGCCGGACAACTGCCAGCGGTCCTTGTCTTGGGCAATCAACGCGGCGACCCGGGAGTTCATCAATGTGATCTGCATGTCGGGGTGGGCATTGCCATCGCCGCTGCGGGCGCTGGGCCGGTCCTGCCAGGTGTCGCCCACTAGCCCGACCTTAACGTCCAGGTCGGCCAGCGTCATCACCTCGCGGGCGTCCTCTTCGGGACGGCTAACGATCAGATCCAGGACCGAATCGGTCTTGGGTGAATTCCGTATCTCATCAAGCCCGGCTTCCAAGTCGGCCGTGGTTAGGTGTTTAACTTCTGCTTGCATGGTTTAACTCCGTGGGGTTGGTTGGAGGTATTTTAGCATGGGATTTTAATGTCGGTTATATAGATCGCCACAAGGTGGGTTGTTAGCATCTGTCGAATGTTGGCATGATATTCGGACTTTAGGCACTTTGCCGAATCGCTTTTTTTGGAGAAACGTTTGCAAGGGGCAATTCTTCCAAGGTCTGCTTTGGGCCGTAGACATTGAGCTCTGAGCCGCGTCCGGCAGCCTGGTCCCAGCGGCAGAGCAGGAAGCAGGGGTAGTCGATGTTGTGGTCGAAGTGGTGGTGGGTGAAGAAAAGGTTGTCCACCTGGGTGGGATAGAGACCGGCCTTGACTAACTTATGGGTGGCCGC
>VFHF01000294.1 GCA_009392095.1 SAR202 cluster bacterium | reverse complement strand
TATGTGAGTTGGTTTGGAGTTGGGACGGCGGGTTAAAATCACGCGGGTATGAAATGATGTCTCCGGACGTGAAATGAAAAAGCGCCCCGATAATTCGGGGCGCTTTTAGTTGCCTGGGTTATTTGCTGAGTATCGTTACATTCGGCGACGGGTATTGAAGAGTCGGGACATGAACCCGGTCTCGGCTCGGGCCTCGGCTGCGTTCTTGCCGGACTCGTAGTCTTCATCGTCGTCTTCGTAGACGGGCTCCCCGGGTAGTTCCGCCATGGCCGCCGCGACAACTTGCTCAACAGAATCGCTGGTTTCTTGGCTTTCCTGTTGTTCCTGTTGTTCCTCGGGCTCAGAGGATGATGAATCGGATTCACTGGTTGGCGGAGCGGCGTCTTCCGATCGGGCGGCTAGGGCTTGCTGCACCAGAGAATGGTCGTGGTTCAAGTTGAAGGTGCGGCGCCGACGGTTCTGGCCGGAATTCTCGTCGCGCCAACTGTGGTTGCCTTTCAAGAAGAATTCGCCGTCACTCAGGCTACGCAGCATCTTGCTGACGTAGGTCCGGGAACTGGCCTGACCCCACCGCTGGGTGATATCGGCGTGTCCCGCTTCGATTCCCTGGCCCAGGGCGTCGCAGATCTCAGAGACTAGGAAGTTGAATGCTACATGACTGATGCCTTCCTGATGTTCAAGGGTGTTGGCCATGAATATCAAGTCGGAAACCCGGTCGGCCTGCTGGCCATCGTCCGGTTCCGTGGGCATGCCCAGGCTGCTGATCGCTTCCTGCAACGTCTGGGCCAATTCCTGGTTGTCGGCAAAGGGTGAGCTGGGAGTATAGGAGTCGCCTTCAGGCGAATCCGAAGACGCTTCGGATTCATATTCAAGGTCTTGTTGTCCATTTGTCGTGAACGCCGGGACAATCTGATGGTCTGGTTCGTGATCAGTCTCGGTATCCTCGACCATTGACGATTCGTCCAGCTCCGCGCTGACGGGTTCCGGTTCTGGCGCTTGGTCCTCCTGTCTGGAGCGGGGAAGCCGTCCACGGCGGCGACCTGGGCGGGCATTGAACCCAGAGAACGTTGCTTCCGTTGCGCCTTCAGGAATGTCCTCGTCGGCCATGATAGCCCAGTCGACCAGGCCAGCGGTGATCAGCCGGACGTTGCCATTCTGTGCCGCCCGGGCCATCAGGCGCTTGAACCCGGTGTAGCCCAGTTTCTTCTCGTCAAAGTCGGGGTAGCGGCGCACTAGGCGCTGCTTGATCGAGGTCAATAATGGGTTGCCGCCGGCTTTCCGCTCGTCGCGAATGATTTCTTCGATCGCCCGGATGACGTCATTCAAGTCAGCCGCGGATGTTCGGTCCAGGGCCGGCTCGGCAGGCTGAACACTTGGCTCGACGGGCTCGGCAATCGTTTCTGGCGGGTCAACATCCACATCGTAGAGGATCAAGGTGTCTACCTGGTCAGCCAGCCGGCGTGATGTGCTCCAAGAGATGCCGACGACGATCACGTGTTTGCCCATGGTTCGGAGGGCGTTCACCACGTGGATAAAGTCCGAGTCCCCGGAAACCAGCACGAAGGTGCCAATGTTGGGGTAGGAGTGGGCTATCTCGATACAGTCGGCGGTCATCTTGACGTCAACGCTGTTCTTGATGCGTCCTGTGCGCATGCCGTTGGCATTGGTTGCATTGGGAGAAGGTGCTCTCGTGGGCACGAATACAGGCTCGATGCCGGCGGCGTAGAGGGAGGGAGGGTCGTTCAGGAATTGGCTGGCGCCACGGAGTTCTGGGGCTCTGGTAACCCAGTCGGCGTAGGCTTTGGCAATCACCACGCGCCCGTGGTTGGAGACTTCTTCTTTAAGGGCCGATACGTTGGGTGTGCGGTTGCCGACAGCCAGACTGATCTTGAAGTTTTCCCAGTCGATGAATAGGGCGACATCCGCTCCGTGGTTGAGGTTGCTCTGCATGCAGTAATACGTCCCGGTGGCCTATCTCAGGCTCACCAATATGTGTCGATTCCAGTTTAGGGTGCGTCCTATTTGGAGTCAAGAAACCGTGCGCATAAATCGGGGAGGCCGACGAATTCCGCCGGGGCACTAGGATATCTTGACAATAGGATTCCTTTCTTACATTGTACCTCAATGTAGACCGGGCCGAAAACCCTATTCACTCACTCGGCTCGAACCATCATCAAGAGTGTAATTCTTAGAGGTGCAACCAATGGCGGACCGACCACCCAGACTAGAGGGAAAAGTAGCGATCGTAACCGGTGCCGGGTCCAGCGGCGAAGGTGTCGGAAACGGGAAAGCGGCGTCAATCCTATTTGCTAGAGAAGGGGCTAAGGTCCTTTTGGTGGACTTCCAAGAGGACCGGGCAAGAGAGACCCTCGATATCATCCAGGAAGAGGGTGGTGTGGCATCCACGCTCCAAGGCGACATGACCAAGATTGATGACTGCGAACGCATGGCCCAGACCGCCATGGAACGTTACGGCCGTGTGGATATCTTGGACAATAACGTGGGAATCTCCCAGCGGGGCACCGTGGTCGAGGTCAGTGAAGAGGACTGGGATAAGGTGATGACGGTCAACTTGAAGACCATCATGCTGGCCAGCAAAGCCACCATTCCTCACATCATCGCCGGCGGCGGCGGAGCTATCATCAACATCGCTTCCATCGCCGGGCTTCGGGCTCACAGCAGCACGCCCTACACCACATCCAAAGCCGGGGTGATCGGACTGACATTCTCGATGGCCGCCGACCACGCCGCGGACAACATCCGAGTGAACGCTATCGCCCCCGGCTTGGTTTACACACCGATGGTGGCGCCAAGGATGAACGACGACCTACGACAGTTCCGGGCCGATGCCGCTCCCCTGAAGACCGAGGGCACCGGCTGGGACGTTGGCTATGCCGCGTTGTTCCTAGCCAGTGATGAAGCTCGCTGGGTCACTGGCATCTGCCTACCGGTGGACGCAGGCCTAACCTCGGTCCACCCCGGCACCTTCACACCCATGAACCAACAGACAAGGTACTAGAGCGGGTCCCTCACCCAAACCAAAGGAGCGACAACGATGCGTCTAGAAGGAAAAGTTGCACTTATCAGCGGCGGTAGCCGAGGCATGGGCGCTTTTGAAGCCGAGCTCTTCCTAAAAGAAGGGGCTAAAGTTGTGGTGGGGGACGTGCGGGAGGAAGAAGGCCGAGCCTTGGTGGATAAAATCGGCGACGACTCCGTGTTCGTACGGTTGGATGTGACTAGCGAGTCGGACTGGGCGGCGGCGGTGAACGAGGCGGTGGACCGTTACGGCAAGCTGGACATCCTGGTGAACAATGCCGGGATTAGCGCCAGGGGTTCCATAGAGGAAACGACCGTGGCCGAATGGGACCGGGTGATGGACATTAACGCCAAGGGCGTGTTTCTGGGTACGCGTCAGGCCATACCAGAGATGCGGAAAGCCGGCGGAGGCTCCATCATCAACATCTCATCCCAGTTGGGACTGGTGGGCATGAGCGAAAGCAGCCCCCAGTACCAGGCATCTAAGGGTGCAGTGCGAATCTTTACCAAGTCGGCGGCGGTCCAGTACGCAGCCGAGGGCATCAGAGTCAATTCGGTCCATCCGGGCCCCATCGTCACGCCCATGACCGAGGCCCGGCGATCAGATGCAGCGGTTCAGGAAGTGATGATCTCCCGCATCCCCTTAGGCCGATACGGGGAGTCCGAGGATGTGGCCTACGGAGTTCTCTACTTGGCTTCGGATGAGTCATCGTTTGTAACCGGCAGCGAACTGGTCATAGACGGCGGGTGGACGGCGCAGTAGACGACGAATCTAAGAACCAGATTAGCTTAGAGTGTCGCTAGCCCCGTGCTTTCAACCAGCCGGAGGAATTCCTCTTTTGTCTCGTCGGTGGGATTCGGTCCTGGATGGCGGACCTTGGAATTCTCGATGAAACCCCGGCTTTGCAACGCGTACTTGCGGATGCCGACACCGATGCCTTCTTGGAACTCGAATAGCATCAGCGGCAGACAGCGAGTGAAGAGCTCTTCTGCTTTGGCTTTGTCGCCCTCGGCCATCTGCCGGCAGATATCCACCAAGACCTCGGGGTAGGCGAAACCGGTCATGGCGCCGGCGGAACCACGGGCCAATTCTTCCAGCAGGAAAACCCCGCCCAGCCCGCCAAAGATGGGCATATCGTCGCCCACTAGTTTGCGGATGGCCGAGATCTTGGGTGGCGTCGGCGGGTCTTCCAGCTTCAGGTACTGGGCTGCAGGGACGTTGCTGGCCAGCTTGGCGACAAATTCGGGGGACATGTGTACGCCGGAGGTGCTGGGGTAGTCTTGTACGACGATCGGAATACCGATGTTGTCTGCTAGCCTGGAGTAGTGGGCCAACACTGTGTCGGGGTTGGGCTTGCCCATGGGCGGCGGTGAGACCATGACGGCCGCTGCGCCCAATTCCTGGGCCTCCTTGCTGCGTTCGATGGCCGCGGCGGTACTGCCAGCCGTGGTCCCCACGGTTACTGGCAGACCCTGGGACCGTTGAATAACGGCGTTCGCTACTTGGTAACGCTCGCGGTCGGTCAGCCTTGCTGCTTCGCCGGTCACACCCAGGCAGACCATACCCTGGCAGCCCGATGAGACAGCCTTGTCCACCAGATTGACTATGGACTCCGTGTCGATGCTCTCGTCATTGTGGAAGGGTGTTGCCAGCATCCAATGGACCCCGGAAAACTTCTCAGCCATGGAAAACCTCCGATCGGTAGTCAGCCTGGGATATTCTACATGTCAAACCGTGTTTAAGTTCTCCAAATCTCGTCATCGAGGTAATGCCCGCTGTCTCTTTGCCCAATAAATTTGTTTGACCAGCGACAACGAGATTCTTCGGCTGACGCCTCAGAATGACAATGGGCTTGATCAAGGAGTGAGAAGAATCTTGCCGACGGTTTCCCTGCCTTCCAGTTGGCGGTGGGCTTCCACTGCCTCCGATAATGGCAATGTTAGGCCGATGTGGAGTTTCAGCTCGCCCGACTGGACCCACTTCAACACTTCTTCGGCCCGGCCTAGCAACTCGTCACGGGTGGCGGTGTAATCGCCTAGGCCGGGCCGGGTCAGATACAGAGACCCGTTCTGTAAGGATCGAGTGTTGGTGTCGGTGACCGCTCCGCCGGCCTGTCCGTAAAGGACCATGTATCCGCGCCGTCCCAGGCATTTGAACCCTTTCTCAAAGGTGGTTTGCCCCACGGCATCCAAGACCATCTTGACGCCCTCTCCACCGGTGGCCTTGCTGATCTCCTCTGCAAAGTCCTGCTGGGTGTAGAAAATAGTCTGGTCTGCTCCGGCCTGCTTGGCCATCTCAGCCTTGGCTTTGGTGGAAACGGTGGTGAAGACGTGGACGCCCAGGCGTTTCAGCAACTGGATCAGCAGCAAGCCCATCCCGCCCGCTCCGGCGTGGACCAGCACTTGGTCGCCGGGGTTGAGCCTGGTGATGCCAAAGACCAGGAAGTGGGCGGTCATCCCTTGAAGGAGTGACGCTGAGCCGGTGGCAAAGTCCATGGCGTCGGGTATGCGGACCAATAGCCACGAGGGCACGGCCTGGCGTTCGGCGTACGAGCCGGTGTGCATGGCGTAGGCAACCCGGTCGCCGACCACCACCTCAGTAACCCCCTCGCCCACGGCCGTCACCACCCCGCAACCCTCACGTCCCGGTGTCCAGGGGAAACTGGCTGGTTGGTTGGTGCCCTTCCGGCTGGAAACGTCGGTGTAGTTGACGCCGATGGACTTGAGGTCAACCACAGCCTCACCTGGCCCTGCCGTGGGTTCGGGGATGTCTTCTAGTTTCAGGACCTCGGGCCCGCCAATCTCGTACGCGCGTATCGCCTTCATATTTGCCTCGCAGACTTGGTTTGAGGCTAGGTTACAGCACCGTGAGGCTGTGCGAAAGTACGGAACCGAAGTACGGCTCGCTTGGAGCCGTTACAGGCCGGAAAATTGAGAGAAGGGAATCTAATAATCTTACGGCCCCGAAAATATGGAAAGCGGAGGGTAGGAAATTTACCCTTTCGCCTCAGCGGACGGTGGCGAATGCGGGTTTGGCTGAGCGCCGGTCACGGCGCCGTTTCCGGACCACTCGGATCTGCCGAG
>VFHF01000293.1 GCA_009392095.1 SAR202 cluster bacterium | reverse complement strand
GCCCACCGTCGGAGTAGCGGCTGCAGATTAGTTAAGCGCAACCGGCAAATGGGCTATTTAGGCTTAAAGACCCCACCCCAAGATTCGGTGGTACTCGTAGGCGGGGGTTTTAACCTGCTCTCATTGATCGAATCCGTAGTTGGAAAGTAGTTGCTATCTGGCCGGTTCAGAGATACCGCGCCGGGCCAAACGCATTTTGTTCAGGCCTAGGCGGGTTGGAAACCCTCGCTTCAGGGACAACAGGTAAGGAAAGAAGGTCTTTTGAACCGGACTAAACATCCGCCGAAAAAAGCCCCGGCTGTGTCAGCCGGGGCTTTTTCATTTAAGCACACCGTGCCCGGCTAGTCAGCGGCGTATTTCTCGCCCAGGGCCGTTTCCCAGCGGAGGTAGTTCATCATGTCAGCGAAGTTGCGCTCAGGGCCAGACGGGACGATGTCCGTGGGCGGGCGCATCACTCCCGACAAGCCCTGTTCCACCCCCAGCCCGGCCTGTCGCCAGGCAGCGATGCCGCCCTCCAAGACCGAGACGTCCTGGTAGCCCATCTCCTTGAGGGTAGCCCCGGCCAAGGTCGCGTTCTGGCCGTTGTTGCAGGTAACCGCGATGGCCGCGCTCTTGTCGGGTGCGATCCCGGCTATCTCCATCTCAAGGGAGCCTCTGGGTACCCAACGGGCGCCGGAAACGTGGCCGGCAGCGAAATCCGAACTGATCTCAACGCAGATGACCGAAGCCGGTTTGGCGGCATCCAGTTCCTGGGGCGAGACCATATTCACCTGGCCGCGGGCTGCCTCGAGACCGCTGGGTATCGCGTCGCCGGAGCCGGACTCCAACTGGCGTCCACTCGCGGCCCAGGCGGTCGACCCACCGTCAACAGCATATACTTCTTCAAACCCGAATTGTCGGTACCAAGAGGCGATGAACGTGGCGCGGGCCTTGCCGTCGCAGCAGAAGACCACTGGGCAGTTCTTGACCACCAGCACATCGTCGGAGCGCTGCACCACCTGCCCTCCGGGGAACCAACGGAAGCCCGGGATGTGACCCGCGGCATACTCCTCGGTGGTGCGGACATCCACGAAATAGCAGGTCTTCTCTTTCCGTTCGTCCAGCATAGACTGAACAGTGTCCACGTCCAGGTATCGGACGCCGTCCTCTTCGGCCAGCCGGTCGGCATACTCCAGGGCAGCGGCCAGGCCATCTTCCGAGGGTTCCGGCAGGCCCAACCGGTCGCCACCGGTCTCCAGGTCGTAGCCGGCCAGCAGCCAGCCGGAGGTTCCGTTCTTCAACCCAAAGATGTTGGTCCAGCCCATGCGTTGCAACACGCGGGTGCCGATGACGCTACGGGTCCGGCCGGCGCAGTTAACGATGATTGTCGTGTCCTTGTCCAGGTCTTTGGTGATGTCGGTAACGCGCAGGGCCAGCTCGCCACCGGGCACGCTTCGGCCGCCGGGGATGCAGAACCGCTGGTACTCCTCTGGGGTCCGTGTGTCCAAGATAACCAGCTTATCGCCGCGCTCGATGCGTTCGTGCAGTTCGGTTGCTTCGATCTCCGGGACGTGATGCTCAACCTCCATCCGTTCCCCGAAGTCCTTGCTGATCACGTTGCTGCCCCACTCGGTGGGAAAGCCCTCGGTTGACCACTGGTTGATGCCATGGGACAGGACCGACACGTTGTTGAAGCCCATGCTTTCTAGCGTCGCGGCGGCCAGCGTGGCCCGGCGGCCGTCGTCGTCGCAGATAACCAGTAGCTCACCCTTCACAGGGGCTGAGACATCCATCCTGAATTCCAGTTCCTTCCGGGGAATCAGGCTGGAATCGGCGATGTGGGAACTGTTGTATTCGCCTGCTTCCCGAACATCGATGAGCGCGAACTTGGACTTACCGTGTAACAGGCCGTTGAGGTCTTTGGCGGAGATAATATTAGCCATTGGAACCTTCCTTCGTGTCGTTTGAAAACTTCCGGACTAGGGCCGCAAACTTGGCCGGTCTGCGACCCCCAAATATCTTGCCGCTAGCATAATCACATCGGAGGAAACAGACAAGTTAGACGGCCTAGATCCCCTTATTTCCAAAGCTGTTGCAGTGCTAAGCTTCGCCTAAATCGAGATTGGATCAGGGGTAACTTCCAACTAGTAGATTCGCCACAGAATAGGAGGTCACGCCGTGGCGGCTAACGCATTCATACTGGTCAACGCCGACCCCGCCAACACTGGGGAGGTCATCCAGAGGCTGGGAGCCATCGCCGGCGCCAGGGCCCGCGAGGTGTTGAGCCCCACGATTTCGTAGTGGGCCTGGAAGCAGACATCCAGGAGGATATCGCCGTTATCTTGCGGCATAATATACACGCGATCAAAGGCATCACAAACACGGTGACGTGTATCTGTTTTTAGCTTTCGGCGGCCAGTGACCTCCGCATACCGCTCTTCTGAAACGCCCAGAGCGTCTACCTCTACCCGGTACCCGTTTCTCCCCAGCCTCGGGGGTACGGACCACCGCCCGAACCGGCGAGGACGCGTTTCCGTCGCGCAACCTTGGTGGGTTTGCTAGAATAATCCCCGCCATTTCTCATTCAAGTAATAAATCAAGGTTAAAGATACATGGACGACTATTCGGTTGCGGTGGATGTGGGAGGCACTTTTACCGACATAGTGCTCTGCAACCTGGCTACCAACGAACAACGGGTCCACAAGACCCCATCCACTCCCGACGACCCCAGCACCGGATTCCTGACCGGACTCCGGGAGGTGCTGGCCGCAAACTCGGTGAAACCCTCCCAGGTCAAGCACGTTTTCCACGGGACGACCATCGCCACCAACGCCATACTGGAGAACAAGGGCTCGCCGGTGGGACTGGTGGTGCCTGAGGGATTCAAGTTTGTGCTGGAGATCGGCCGCCACGGGACGCCGCGGTTGGTGAACCCCCAGACATGGGTCAAACCCGACCGACCGGTGCGCCCAAGGTACATCGTCGAAGTCGCGGAACGGGCCGGCTTCAACGGTGAGGTCCTGATTCCTTTGGACGAAGAAGCGGTTCGGGCCGCCGCCCGCAAGTTCCGGGCCGACGAGATCACATCCATCGCCGTCTCCTTTCTGCACTCCTACGCCAACCCAGAGCATGAGGATCGGGCCAAGGAGTTGATACTGGAGGAGTACCCCGGCGCCCAGGTCTCCATATCCTCGGAGGTCTTGGCTGTTTTCCGCGAGTACGAACGGACCATGACCACGGTGTTGAACGCCTACGTCATGCCCAGAGTGAGCATCTACATCGGCAACCTGGAAAGCTCCCTGCGCGCTAACGCCGTCGACTCTTCCTTCTCTATCATGAAGTCCAACGGCGGCATGATCGGCGCCGACATCGCCGTCCGACAGCCGGTGCACACCGCCCTATCCGGCCCTGCCGCTGGGGTGATGGCCACGCTGCAGATCGCCGAGAACACGGGCGTCGCTAACTCCATATCCTTCGATATGGGGGGCACCAGCACCGACGTCTCGCTGCTGCAGGAGGGGCGCCCAACCACAAACCTGGCGGGGCGGCTGGGCACTTGGCCCATCCAACTCCCCATGCTGGACATCGCCACCATCGGCTGCGGTGGGGGCAGTATCGCCAACGTCTCGCCCTACGGCAGCCTGACGGTTGGACCGGCCAGCGCCGGATCTGTCCCAGGCCCGGTTTGCTACGCAAAAGGCGGCACCGCGCCGACAGTCACGGACGCCAACCTAGTGCTTGGCCGCATCAACACCCAGATCGCCGGCGGGACTTTGCCCCTGGACGCAGACGCCGCCGCCAAGTCCATCCGGGAAAAGATCGCCGACCCATTGGACATGGATCTGCACACCGCCGCCAGCGGCATCCTGAGCATCGCAAACAACACCATGGTTGGCGCCATCCGCAACGTCAGCATGGAGCGAGGCCACGACCCTCGCGAGTTTGCCCTGGTCGCCTACGGCGGGGCCGGGCCGATGCACGCCATAGACGTAGCCAAACTGCTGGGCATCAACAAGGTCATCGCTCCACTGCACCCTGGCATAGCCTCGGCCTACGGGTTGCTAGTGGCCGAGTTGAAGAACGACTACGCCCGCACATCGCTACAGACCCCGCCGGACTACAACCCGGAGGGCATGGAGCGTGTCTATGCCGAGATGGAGTCCGAGGGCCGGGCCTGGCTCAGCGAGGAAGGGATTCCTCAAGACCTGCACGTGTTCGCGCGGTGGGCCGACCTCCGGTACACCCACCAAGGCTCGGAGGTTACAGTGGCCCTCGGCGCGGCGAAAGTGACCAAGGAGTCCATCGACGGCGTGATTGACGGGTTCCACACCCATCACGAACAACTCTACGGCTTCGCCTTGGACCAGCCGGTGGAGATAGTCACGCTCCGGGTTGCCGCCTCAGGAGACGTTGGTTCCGTTGAGATGCCCCTCCGTCCCAGTGGGCTGGTGGAACCCGAGCAAGCCATCGCCGGCCAACGGCCGGTTTTCTTCGACGAGGCCGGCGGCTTCGTCGACTGCAAAATCTACGATCGCGACCTGCTGGCCCCAGGCTCAGGCATAGAAGGCCCCGCTATCCTGGAGGGCATGGACTCTACCGTCCT
>VFHF01000292.1 GCA_009392095.1 SAR202 cluster bacterium | reverse complement strand
CGCAGCCACCATATGGGACGTGACCAAGGCCGACGTGGAATTTGCGAACGGCGAACTAAGCCACAAAGAAGACCCCGAGCTGAAGATCACCCTGAAGCAAATCGCCCGCCGGCTCAACGCTACAGGCGGCCCCATCGTGGGCCGGGCAACCGCGAACCCGGGCGGGGTGGGTAACGCATTCGGCCTCCACATAGTCGATGTGGAAGTCGATCCGGAAACCGGCAAAGTGGATATCCTTCGCTATACCGCATTACAGGACGTTGGCAAAGCCATTCACCCGAGCTACGTCGAAGGCCAGATACAAGGTGGCGTGGTCCAAGGCATCGGCTGGGCCCTCAACGAAGAGTATTTCGTGGACCACGAAGGGGAGATGCTGAATTCCAGTTTCCTGGACTATCGAATGCCCACAAGCCTCGACCTCCCGATGATCGATACCGTCATCGTAGAGGTAGCCAACCTCGGCCATCCTTTCGGAGTGCGGGGCGTGGGCGAGGTTCCATTGGTGCCCCCCATGGGGGCCGTGGCCAATGCCATCGCCAACGCGATCGGAGTTCGTACTAACCACCTCCCCATGACGCCCGGCGCCCTGCTGGAAACATTGTGGGAGAAATCGAGCGACCTAGCCTAACGGCCAATATGCCGGTCGACGCCGGCCGATGGGAGGATTCATGAATTGGGAGTTTGAACTCGTCGCCGGGCCCTACGGAGGAACGTCTGAAGGCCCGGCTTGGGACGGCCAGGCCATGTTGTTTACCGACATTCCCAACAGCCGAATCATGCGCTACGACCCCGAATCCGGCGAATGCAGCGAATACCGAACGGGGACCCGCGGGACCAATGGACTGATGTTCGATGCCGAAGGAAGCCTCTACGGGTGCTCAGGTGAAGGCCGATGCATTTTGCGATTTTATCCTGACGGGACCAGCGCCGCTCTCCCTCACCATTTGAACGGAAGCCGCCACAACACGCCCAACGACCTGGCCATCGATAGAAAAGGGCGCATCTGGTTCACCGACCCCAACGGGCGGATTCCTATTGAGCAAAGGGAATTGGACCATAGTTCTGTGCTGCGGTTGGACCCTGATGCAAAGGCTGAAGGCGGATGGACCCTGAATCGCATGACCCACGGAACATCCGCACCCAACGGTATCTTGATGTCCGCTGATGAGCGGATTCTCTATTTGATACAGAGCGACTATCAAGGTGTAAGGGACCTGCGCGCTTATCCCCTCCGCGACGACGACACTCTGGGAGATTTCTCCGTGTTGCATGTCTTTGGAGAGGACTCCCGCGGGGTACACCGAGGACTGGACGGCATGTGCCTGGACACCGAAGGGAACATCATCGCCTGTGGTGGATGGCGACAGGCCGGACCGGGACCGATGCTATACGTGTTCTCTCCTTCGGGGCGGGTTTTGGAGACGCACCCAGTGCCCGTCGATTGGCCGACCAACTGTGCCTTCGGCGGCCACGGATTGGATACGCTTTATGTGACCACTCATGGCGGCCATCTATTCCGAGTATCGAATACGGGGCGGCGGGGGTTAGTCTTGTACCCTCCGTAGGGGAATCCAACGTTCCCGGCCGATTGCCCGAGTGGAGGCCGATGGCTAGACTTGCCAACCCGCCTTAACCTGGCAGGGGCACGCTGGCCGAGACGCGCTCACCCACAGAGCGGGTAGTGTGGCCTTGTCCGGTAACGTCTTCCACCTGCAATATGTCCCCCGGGCCCAACAGCCGATTGGACCCGTCTCCGATTCCAATCTCCATCTGACCAGACAGCACGATGACGTATTGGATGCGAGGAGCGTTGTGCCAATCACTGAAGCTCCCATTAGGGAACCGGCGATAGGTCATTTCGGCGCCGGCTTTTAGGGCGACGGTTTCGGTATCGCCCGCGGGCACGTTAAGGTCCTCGAAGTGAGCTTGGCCATCTTCGCCCGTGTATAAGCGTATGATCATTTGGCCTCCTGCGTTTCTGGAGTGAATTTCCGTCAGTAGAATACGAATCGGCTGAATTGGATTATGAACAGCGTGGCATTGCCGTTCCGTACAGTTGGTTAAGCATATTCGTGATGCTTGGTGTTAGTCTGTGCGATTCGGTTCGTTAGCAAATCTGTTCGAAAGAGCCAGTTCCTATGGGTCGGGCATCCAGGTTCCATGAATCGGCTCGAGGGTTCAGTGGCCACACAGACGGGGAGATTGGGTAGAATCGAACCAAACCGTACACCCCTAGCTCCCGCGGTATTTATAACACCAACCAGCCTTCGTTTCCACGAAAATCTGCTTCACTTATTAAAACAACCCTGTTGCAAAGACGCCCCGGCTTCAGTTTTTAAAAACCAACCTCTATACTTATAACGCTTGTAGGCAGTCTATACAGGGGGTACCTATGACTTCGGAAAGAAGCCCATTCCAACCGCAGCAGTTCGGTCCATTGCAGGGGGTGCGTATCATCTCCAGCGGAACGATTATAGCCCAACCATTTGCGGCGGCAATGGCGGCCGAAATGGGAGCCGAAGTGATTCAGATAGAGCGCCCAGGGATTGGGGATATTTGGAGAGATCTCGAGTTTCCCATTGCCAAAGACGGGGAAGACAACGGTAGCGTAGCTGCTGGCTGGGTCCAAGACCGGCGCAATACCCACCATATTACTTTGGACTTGAGCTCACCAGAGGGCAAGGACCTGTTTCTGCGCTTGATAGCCGACGCCGACATCTGGATGGAGGCCTCCATTCCCGGTGCCTACGCAGGTTGGGGGCTCGATGACGAGACAGTGCTAAAAGCGAATCCCCGTTTGGTTATAGCTCACGTGTCCGGATATGGCCAGACCGGCCACGCCGACTACTTGGGTAGGGCTTCCTACGATTTCATCGGACAGGCCTTTGGCGGCATGATGCACCTTACTGGTTTCCCCGACCCCGAACCTCCGGTGCGGGCAGCACCTTGGATTGGCGACCGGATTACCTCCTTGTTTTGTCTATGGTCTGCCTTGGCCGGGTACATTAGTGCCCAGCGGACCGGGGAGGGGCAAGTGATTGACCTGTCCCAATTCGAGGCCGTCCACCATATTCTGGCCGGAACCACGGTGGCTTACTACGAATTGGGTTTGGAGAGGGGGCGATCTGGCAATAAGGCAGGGTTGTTCCAACCTTATGATGTGTTTCAAGCCAGCGACGGTTGGGTGATTGTCGCAGCCGTAGGAACGGTTTTCGACCGTGCCTGCCGAGTGCTTGGACTTGACCCCACGGACGAGCACTGGTCCAACGCCCGTACTGATGTAGACTCAGCTGGAGGGATTGAGTTCGACGCAATATTGCGGGGCTGGATTGAGGAGCGCACAGTGCTGGATGTGGTGGATACTATGAACGCGGGGGGTGTGGCCTCCTGTCCGATCATGACTCCCAAAGATATTGCCGAAGACCCTCATTATCAGATGCGGAACGTCCATATCGAGTGGGAAGATTTGAATCTAGGAAGAAAGGTCAAGGGAAACGGCATCACCCCCAAGTTCTCGAAAACGCCGGGAGAGGTCTGGCGGGGGTCAGTGCCATTGGGATATGACAACCACGAGATTTATACCGGCTTGCTGGGATTGAATCCAGAGGAGATGAGCAGTCTCCAAGACAAAGGGGTTATATAGTTCGATCAGAAATGGGGTCGGAAAATCAGACTCCCTTCTCAAAAGGAGTTTGAGGGAGGTATCAACGGCTTGTTTCGCGAAATCGTCTAATCGGAATGCGACTACCCCACCTCGATCACCCTACTAGAATGTCGAGGAGAATTCCGTCGTGGCCATCCGGCCCAAACCAGATTTCCACCCGATCTTCGAAGTAGCCACCACCCGCGAGGGCAGTGGCATTGCCTTAATAAACCAGCCGCTCCAGACTCAAGATGAGCTTGAAGCGTCTGAATCATGTTCCTGGTGGAGATTGGGTAGGGTCGGTTATCAACTATGTGCAACCACCGTTAGTTGTTCGCCTGCCCGCATGGGTAGTTCCATTAAAGTTGAACTCGGTCTTAAACACGGGTTGGTAATGTTGAGAGTCACGATATTTCAAGGGAATCTATTCCGATAGAGTCAAATAATGACCTCAATCCGAATCA
>VFHF01000291.1 GCA_009392095.1 SAR202 cluster bacterium | reverse complement strand
GCGGGGTTTCTTCGTGCCTAATACTGGCGGAGGGAGTGGGATTCGAACCCACGATAAGGTTGCCCCCCATAACGGTTTTCAAGACCGTGCGTTGGTAGCTATAGCTACGGGACAGAATTCATCTTCCAAGCAAAGGTGCTGGTTTAGGATTTGGACCATAACCGGATCTCTCTAGGCAGTCTTTTAAGGCAATTTGAGCATCCACCACCACCCTCAGGTTTTTCTCCCCTTAAACGTGTCCCATCATCGGTGAACGCCCACAGTGTGAGAGTTGTCTGATCCCCGTCTCTAAAACACCGAAAGCCCCCTCGAATTGGGGTCTTTTAGTATATTGGTCCCGTTAGTATTTGCTAATACGCCATCATAGTGATACTGAGTTACGGGATGTTCTGTCCCAGCATCCAGGCCGTAGCTAGAAAAAACCTTTAACATGAGCTAGTATCGGCCAGTCTTACTTGAGGTTTTTGAGGTAACGTCCTGCTGAAGAAATTACAACCTGCAAACTTTCAGGAGTACTACGCTAATACCCTGTCTACCGGGAGATGCGACGGGAAAGGAGGTCTTTTCGCAAGGACGCTGAAAGATCATCACCGTGTGTCATGGGAGGCCTTCTCGCATGCAGTTAAATCAGGAGTCCTTGCCAAAAACATTTCAATAGCCCCAATTCCTTCGCTCTGGCGGTTGTATTGGCAATAATAGTCGCGTTTGCACTCATGACCGTGTTTTTTCTCGCCGGCTTGTATGTGGCCGGCGCCATAGGGTCATTGTCGCTGATAATGATGAAGTTTTTCTCCGATGCGAATTTGTGGAATATCATGCCTAATCGCGTCTGGGAGACCTACACAAGATTCCTACTCGTCGCGATTCCGCTTTTCATACTTATGGGTGAGCTACTACTCCGAAGCGGAGTCGCCGACCGAATGTACAAAGCGCTAGACCGTTGGGTTGGGCCTATCCCCGGAGGGCTTCTCCATACGAATATCGCCTCTTGCGCTGTATTCGCAGCCTGCTCCGGGTCCAGCATCGCTACCGCGGCGACCATCAGTAGGGTAGCGCTACCCTCTTTTCGGGCAAGAGGGTACAACGAGCGGTTGGTGGTAGGTTCACTGGCAGCTGGTGGAACTTTAGGTATTTTGATCCCTCCAAGCGTCCTCCTCGTACTTTACGGATTGACCACAGGTACATCGATAGGCCGCTTGTTCCTAGCTGGCTTCTTCCCCGGTGCATTACTAGCCGGAACGTTCATGTTAATGATTTTTATTGCGGCAATCATTTGGCCAGGGATCGCTCCGAGGACTTCCGATGATAGTTACATGAGTATCAAAGGATGGCGTGATCGTTTACTCGGAACCCTCTCAATCGTCCCGGTAGCTGTCTTAATAGTCCTTGTGCTCGGCAGCATATACGGAGGATGGGCCACGCCTACCGAAGCGGCGGCAGCTGGGGTCAGTGGAGCATTCATCATAGCAATCCTCAACCAGACCTACGAAGTGGTGTTAAACGTATGCGCATTAGCCTGCCGCAAGGCGAAGCTCCTGGCAATACTGCCTAGAAGATTACGTGTTCCGATCGAAAGAGCTGCCGAAACGGCAGCAGGATATGACAATCAGATAATCAAACAAACCCTCTTATCCGTCTTCAACATGCTCACTGAGGCATTCATGGGATGTATTAAAACCACAGGCATGATTATGTTCATCCTGATGGCTGCTTTTACACTCCAGTTTGCTTTCGCATTCCTTCAAATCTCTGAAGAGATGGCGCGGTGGGTCGTGAGCCTCGATCTCTCATCGGTCCAGCTGATTTTGATAGTGGTGGTGTTTTATTTAGTACTCGGAACTTTCATGGAAAGCTATTCAATGATGTTGACCACGTTGCCGTTAATCGTTCCGACGCTTCAGGCAAGCGGAATCGATCTACTCTGGTTCGGCGTAATCATGATCATCTTACTAGAGGCTGCTCAGATCAGCCCACCACAGGGGCTTAGCTTATTTGCCCTTCACGGGGCTCAAATCGAAACCCAAGCGATACATGGTGACAGCTCCGAACGGCCTAAAACTATAAATGATGTCTATATAGGGGTTTTACCGTTCATGGCGTGTATGGCAATAGTCATCGGGATACTTATGGTGTTTCCGGAGATTGCACTATGGTTACCAGATACGGTAAAAGGGGCCCGATAGTGACGCACAGTAATGAAATACCCTATGCCAAGATAGCAAACAGATTGATTTCAACACGCATGGTATAGATAAATGCAGAAATGTTTCAGGAATAATGTTAGACTCCATCAACCACGACCAACTGGAGTATAGATATGGCGTCAGAAGCCCAAGCTGGCAACCAAGCAAAAGCGACCGTGGCCTCGAACCTTCTGTATGGAATTCGGGCCATCACACGAGTTACGGACAAAATTTATTTCATAATGGCCTGGGTTTGCGGCCTGGAACTGTTGCTGCTCGGGTTTTTCATCACTTATCAAGTTGTCGCACGTAAACTCGGTTGGGTAATGGCGCCCGCGACCGATGTTATGGCTGGATATGTATTAGCGATGTCTGCCACATGGGCCTTTTCGTATTCCCTCAGATCTGGATCTCACGTTCGGATAGACGTTTTGCTTCCTTACATGAGTAAACCCATCCGAGCGATTGCTGACTGGACGGCCGTACTCGCCGTTGCGTTCTTCGCTTACATCACAACGTGGAAGATGTGGGGTAATGTTGTGGACAACTACACCCGGGGTGTCGTTACCAATGACTACCCACTCACGCCGCTTTTTATACCTAAAATAGTCGTTGCTTTAGGCTTCACACTTCTAGTCATTACCGCAGTGCAGATGATGCTATCGATGATTACTGAGGCATGGCTGCCCAGGTTGCACAAGAAACTGGGAGGCGACGAGATCGAATCCATAAGCGTAATGGGCCACGAAGAAGCAGCGGCCGCAGCGTAGCTTGGGCCCGGCCTAGGTTCCAAAGGAAATCCGATTTAGTGAAATCCTCGGTAACTGGGGATTGAGAGGGTATTAAAAGTGGCGATAGGTGTAGCGTTTGGCCTAATGGGGGCATTTTTCATGGCGGGAATGTATGTCGCCGCCGCTCTTGGATGCCTCTCTCTAATCATGATGTACTTCTTCTCCGATGCTCCCCTATGGAACATCATGGCGAACAAAGCATGGGAATCAAACACGAGCTTCATCCTCGTGGCTGTCCCTCTGTTCGTCTTAATGGGCGAGTTGATGAACCGCAGCGGAATGGGCGAGAAAATGTATACCGTAATATCCAAATGGATATTCTTTCTTCCGGGAGGCCTGATCCACACCAACATTGTATCTTGCGCCATCTTTGCAGCTTGCTCCGGATCTAGTGTTGCAACATCGGCAACGATCAGTCGTGTATCACTCCCGTCGTTCCGGCAACGCGGTTACTCCGAGCGGATGGTGATTGGATCCTTAGCTGCAGGTGGGACCTTGGGAATCTTGATTCCTCCCAGTATCAGCTTGATCATCTATGGTGTTCTAGTAGAAGAATCAATTGGGAGACTGTATCTCGCCGGATTCATTCCCGGGTTCATGCTCGCTGGCATCTTCATGATAATGATTGCGGTGCTGGCCGTCGTGTGGAAGGGTATGGCGCCGCGAGAACAAGGGGCGAGCTTCAGTTCAGTGGCCGGCTGGGTCGACAGGATAGTCAGTCTAGTAGGCCTGGTCCCAATGATCGTGCTGATACTCATCGTCTTAGGCAGCATTTATGCGGGTATCGCGACTCCCAGTGAGGCAGCCGCGTTCGGTGTCTCTGGTGCTTTCGTCTTGGCAATTCTCATGAATTCCCAGAGCATAACCGCACCAATTTTGGCTAAATTCCTAATTTTGACCGGATTGATCAATATAGTCTCTGATAGCTTCAAAGAAGAAATGAGATCTCACAGGATGCCAGATGGGGCGGCGTGGAGGGCAACGGTAAACACTAACTACGATATCGTTCTAAGCGCAATGATATCTACCATGCGTACCACTGGAATGATCTTCCTGATAATCCTCGCCGCCTTTACCTTGAGTTTTGCATTCGCCCGGTTGGGAATTTCTGCGCAGATCGCGGATGCGATCACCAGTTGGGATCTGTCTCCAACCATGCTGGTACTCGTGCTGATCGTGTTCTACCTAATACTTGGCACTTTCATGGAAAGCTTCGCGATGATGGTCACGACCGTGCCCATCCTGGTACCTACCTTGGAGCAGGCTGGTGTTGATCTGGTTTGGTTCGGCATCATCATGGTGATATTGGTTGAAGCTGCCTTGATTAGCCCTCCGGAGGGGATCAACCTTTATGTGCTCCACGGAGTACGGCAGGATGTCGACCGCGAGCAAGCGGAACTCGCAAATGAGATTGTGCAAGAGAGCACTATCGCCGACGTATGGATAGGCGTACTACCGTTCATGGCTTGTATGGGAATCACCGTAGTACTAGTTATGCTTTTCCCGCAGATCGCGCTATGGCTGCCTGATCTGGTCAAAGGTAGCCGGTAACGGTCAAATCCCGATTCCCGGGACGATCGAGAAGAGCTTAAATTCCTTGTTAGAACGGAATTGAATATCATAAGGAGTCCAGAAATGCTAAGGTCCAGATTAACGGCCATGTTGCTGGTCGTGGTTTCAATCATGCTGGTCGGTTGCGGTTCGGATCCGACCGCAGCCCCCGCAGCCCCCGCAGCCCCCGCAGCCCCTGCGGCTAAGACTTCCCAACCCACCGGTCAAACACTTGAACAATACGCCGCCGAGCATGCCGGCGGGCCCGGTGCGATATACGTAGGAGATACGAGCCAATTGGTCGGAGACGCCCCTCACGGAGACTTGGGGGGATTCGACGGTGAAGTGCCTCTAGATGCTATTGACGAACATCTATGGATCCTCGAAAACGATTATTACCGCAGCCTACTGGAAACGGCGAAGTTAACCAATCCAACTAAATTGGTATCAACAGGCGAAAAACACGAATTCCAACACGCCTGCATAAATAGAACTTTGCTGTGGTGCAAGCTAATAGAAGCGTATCTGATCCCCAATCTCACCGAGAGGACGAATGGCCAGATACAGCTAAGCGTATCCTCATTCCCCGAACTAGGACTTGCCGGTACTGACACCATGACCTTGGTGCGTGACGGGACCCTGGGAGCTTCAGAGATTTACGGCGGATACATCGGCGGTGAATACCCCGCGGTTGAGGTCCAATATCTCTGGGGGCTCTGGCCATCCCACGAGGATCATTACACAGTCCTATGGAATATCTTCCCCGATATCGAGAAGATCATCAAAGATGCGACAGGCGCTGTCGTCTGGTCACATAACTGGATACCCGGCGACGATCAGATGTTCTTCAGTAAGAAGGCTCTCCGTACTCTCGATGATTTCAAAGGCCTGAAGACACGCAGCCATAGTGCCGCTCTCTCAGATTGGATCGAGGGAATGGGTGCAGACGCGCAATTTGTCGCTTTCGCAGAGGTCTACGCCGCGTTAGAGCGTGGCATTCTGGACGCCGGTGTAACAGGGGCCAGTCCCGGGTTCGCCCAAAGATGGTTCGAAGTGACCGAATATATGAACGGTGGGCTAAAGAGTTTTAACTCCACCATGAATGTAATCAATGACAAGGTTTGGGCCGACATCCCCGCCGACCTTCAACAGATTCTGATAGAGGAAGGCGCCAAGCTAGAACTAGAATCCCACCGTATCGCTGGGATCCAAAACCGCATGGGAGTCGCCAGGAACGTCGATGCTGGGTTGAAGCACATCCAATTCTCTGACGAACTAAATGAACACAGCTTCAACGTTGCTGCTATTCAGCATGTGGTCCCTTCTTGGGTCAAACGCGTCGGTGGACCTGACCATCCGGCTGTCACCGAAACCTTCAACAAGAAGATAGGTCCGATCGTTGGTCTAGAGATAGTAGCCGACGACTCTGAGCAAGGGTTCGCTGTACGCAAGCTAAAATAGCTACGTAACCCATTAGGGAGTCCACTACTAAGGCGCACCGGAATTCCCCGGTGCGCCTTTTGTGATACACAGATACACTAAGGACAAGTCGCGATCAGAATAGGGTCCATCCATCTTGACCACCATCAAGCCCGGCAACCTCTTCCGTTATTCTATAGTCGCAGTGTTCCATTGAGAGTTCATCAAACCTAACGTGGCCGGTCCGGTCCACTGAACAAAGGCCGAACACAAGGGGCTGCGAGCCTTAACGGAGGAATTAACTAACCTCCTTGGGGAAAATTAGAAATTGGAGTGACTGGGCCAGTAGGGACAGACGGGTATGTTAGGTTTGAAATTCCGCGATCCTTGCTGGGAATG
>VFHF01000290.1 GCA_009392095.1 SAR202 cluster bacterium | reverse complement strand
CGGTTCGCTTTTAAGGCAGGCCGAACGGGTCTGGAGAATCGTGGATTCGGCCCAGACCTATGTCAATGTCAATTTCGCACGCTGGTACTAAATTTAGGCGCCGTTCCGGTTGTTCTCCCATTCAGCGAGGCGGGCCTCCAACGAATGCTGGCGAAGGGCCATGGTCAGGTCCCCCCGGGTGCGCTCCAACACGCCGCGCATAGCGTCGGTATTGCGCCGGAGTCCGCTGGTCACGCCCTCTGGAAAGTCAATCGTCACGAGCACGCTGTACATCTCGTCCATGATGTCCATGAACTCTTGGCAGCCGTCGATGGCGTCCCGCCGCAGTGCGTCTAGGATGTAACGGCGCAGTTCGCCGATAACCTCCGCCATACCGTTGATATACGCCCCTGCGTCCACCTTGATGTCGCTGATGGTCGGGATCTTGGCTCCCGAGATTACCGCCAGAGTTACGTTGGCTTCAGTGAACTCTTTTCGGGCGTCGTTCATGAACCCGGCATTGAATATCTGGGGACTGGTTTCCTGGATATGGTCCGCCTCGCGCAGCCGGGCGTCCCCCTTGCAGATCAGGTCACGGGCGTCTTCGAATTCGCCGCGGTGAACGGCCCTGATGGCGTTGGCGGAGAACCGCACAACCTCTCGGGAAACCGACAATGCCAGCTCACGGTCTCGGTTCAACTCGGTAAGCTCGTTGATTACGGAGGTTCCGATGGCTGATAGGTCAGCGCTATAACGAGATGGCATCAGACTCGTCCTCCTGCCTCTTCAATCACTTTAACCAGTTTGGCAGCGGCAGCCTCGGGCTCCGCAGCTGATCCTACAGCGGCCGTTACGCAGATGGCGTCGGCCCCGGCCTCGATGACCGGCGCGGCGTTCTCGGCGTTGATGCCGCCGATTGCCACCAATGGCGTTTGTGCTGTTTCCCGGGCGACCAGTAGCCGGTCGATGCCCTGAGGAGGGCGCCCTACTCCCTTGGTGTCTGTGTGGTAGATGGCGCCGAAGGCCACGTGGTCAGCGCCCATCCGCTCGGATTCCACCAGTTCTTCGATCTCATGGTTGGACCGGCCCAATACTTGGTGCGGCGCCAGCACCTGCCTGGCTTGTTCCACGGGCAGGTCGGTCTGGCCCACATGGAGTCCCGCCGCGCCAACGATGGCAGCAACGTCGGCGTGGTCGTTTAGGATCAGTGACGCGCCTGCCTGGTGGCAAAGTGTTTGCAGTTCACGGGCTAGGGGCAGAGATTCGCCCTTGTCCCGGAGTTTGTCCCTAAGTTGCAGCATCCGCGCTCCGCCATGGATGGCAGCCTGGGCGATGGTTAGCGGGTCGCGGCCACCGGTGACCTGAGGGTCGATTATCACGTAAAGTCCTCGCACCAAATCCGATTTCTCCCGGCGTACGGTAGCACCGAGTTGACCGATGAGTTCGTCAAGGACGCGGCCGATTCCGGACACAGTCTCCCAGCCAAGGGGGTTGGCGGAAGATGACTCATCCAGGTGGGATAACATCTCGGCAGCCACCCCGACCAACTCCAAGGTCTGTTGTGCCGACGTGGGCGGGCCGTCGTCCGTCTCGGCCATGGCGGATGCGGCGGGCAGGGACGGAACCAAATCGCGCAGACTCTGCAGGGCTGGTGCGGACGATATTACGGGTGGGACGAACCGGGACGCAGATTCGATGCAGTGGAAGATGACCTGGTAATGGCTTTGACTGGGATTGGGGCCGGCGCTGGTCATAGCTCCAAACCCTTGGGTGTTTCTCCGGAGCGGGCGGCGTCTATGTTGTCTCGCACGGTCTGTGGCATCTCCATGCCGAATTTGGTGAATGTGTCTTCCACGCCGCGACCGATGTTTCTGGGGTCGCTGTAGTAATCGGGAGAACGGTGTTCGCTGCCCGGGGCGAATTTCTCGTGGACCGAGCCTACGGTCTTGCCCATGGCGAACGAAGACATACGCCGCTCCATGTTTTTGCTCTGACAGTGGGAGCAGACCGGCTCTACTTCACTGTTGATAGACCTCAGGAAGAACGATGAGACCTTCGCGCAGGTCTGGCAGCGGTATTCATATATAGGCATCGAGAGCCATCTCCGAAAACCTGAAAGCTGACGACCGATAGGTGACAGCTTTCAATCGTTACGAGTTTTTCATGTCCCGGCGTTCGCGGTTGAAATCTGAGGTAGTTTGGCCGCCCATTTCCTTTTTGATCCGGCCCATGTATTTGTCGATACTGGCCCCGCTGCTCTCATCCACATCGCTGGTCGTCTCCCGGCTGGGCGCCCAGTTGAGACTGTCGCCCCAAGACGCCTTGAAGGAGAATTTCGAGATTAGCTTCTCCATCTTCGCGCTTTGGCAATGTTCGCAGGTCGGCTGTTTGTTGGCGGACGGGGTCCGGACCAAAACAGAGGTCACTTGTTGGCAGTCATTGCAGCGGTATTCGTAAAGAGGCACGGCTTTAGTCGTTCCAGTCCTAGAGCGGACTTTAGTGGTCGCTTCATGATTCAGCCCGTATTTTAACATGGGGCGGTCTGAGGCAGTGAGGTGGTCCAAGAACATGATGCCACTGACACCGCCAGGCGCGCGGATAGGCTAATGTATAATGCGGCCACCTGAGCCGCCCGTTTTCCAGGCTAGCCGGAACTGATCCGAGGAGCCGTTATGTCGGATGAACAAGCGCATACTCTTCCCATGTTCGGAGTCGACCAGGTAGAAGTTGCTGCTACTCCGGTTGCGCCGGTGACGCCTGCCGCACCATCGTCGATAGAACGTGAGCCTCTGCTGATGATCATGGATGGTCATGCCATGGTCCATCGTTCTTTCAGGGCGATCTCCACCCAGCGGCATCTGACAGTGAATGCCACCGGCGAGGACGTGACCGGGGTCTATGGGTTCGCCAACGTGTTCCTAAGGGCGCTCAACGAATGGAACCCCGCTTATTGCGCCATCGCTTTCGATATGTCAGCGCCCACCTTCCGCCACAAGCAGTTCCCCGAATACAAGGCCCAGCGGGAATCGACGCCCGAAGAACTTCGGCCCCAATTCGGTCGCGTGAAACAGCTGATGGAGGCCTTCGGCGTTGCTGTGTTTGAACTGGAGGGTTGGGAAGCGGACGACGTCATTGGAACCCTGTCTGTACAGGCCGAAAAGATGGGCCTAGATTCGGTCATCCTAACCGGCGATCGGGATACATTCCAGTTGATCTCACCTAAGGTTAGGGTTGACCTGGCCTCGAGCATTCAAGACCGAAAAGTTTATGATGAGGCGGCGCTTTCCGAGCGTTATTCGGGCCTTACCGCTTCACAGCA
>VFHF01000289.1 GCA_009392095.1 SAR202 cluster bacterium | reverse complement strand
TGAATAGTCCGACAGGATTAGAAAGGCGCAGAATCTCGCGGCGCGGTGAACGCCTGCACCAGGGCGGACAATGCCTCGTTATAGCGAGCTTCGTCATCCCAACCCCGGAAATCCACCACAACTCCATCACGCAAGCCGGAACACAGCCGGTCCTCACGTTGGTAAAAGATATCGTCGGCGGCCAGGGCGATAAGTGGTTCGCCCGTAGAGAACCCCGCCGAAGGCCCTTGGCCGTTCACCAGAGTGGCAAAATAACGGCTGGTGATGGGGTTCTCCAAAGACTCGGCGGTACAAAGGAGTACCAACCGGTCGTAGTATACGGCGTGGTCCAGGTTTACGGCGCCGGACTGCAACGCTGCTTCATCATCGGCAGCAACCACCCAACTTGGCACCTGGGCTTCGGCCAGGCTGGCCCTGAGTTTTGCGGCGAATTCTGTGTCACTACCCGACCCCAACAGCAGAACCCGCGTGTAGGCCGTCGCTGTCGTACTATAGGCGTCCTGGGCGGCTATCAATTGGGGAGGAACTCCGGCTCCTACTAAGAATGTAGCTGGTATCTGACCTTTGGAACGTGACAGAGTGTCCAAGGAGATCATGCTGGGCCCGGCGTGGCGGATGTCATCTAGGCCGATGACCCTGGTCAGGTCGCAGTTCGCGATGATCGTGATCCCCCAGACCGCCTGGCTTAGGCTGGTGCTATTGAGCTTGGTATTGATGATAGTCGCGCCCTGAAGGTCGGCTCCCGTCAGGTCAGCCATATCCAAGTTGGCGCCGATCAGGCGCACGCCTCGCAAGTTCGCGCCGCTGAGGTTGGCCCAGGAGAGGTCGGTTTGACTGAGGTCACTACCGGACAGATCAGCCCCTTCCAGATCGGCATAGGATAGATTGGAGAAGGCGATGCTCGCCCCTTTGAGGTCCGCGCCCTTCAAAACGCTGTTGGACATGTTGGTACGGCCCAGGGTGCAGCCACCCAAGTTCGCATCGTTGAAATTAGCTCTGGAAAGGTTTGAACGCCAAAGATGGGCTCCCTGAAGGTTGGCCCCGGACAGGTCTGCTTGGCGCAGGTCTGACTGGGTGAGGTCTGCCCCGCTCAGATCATCGTGGGACAGGTCTGCCCCGGACAATTTGGCCTTGTTGAGCATGGCCCCTCTGAGGTCTAAAGATGGGCGCCCATAAACGTAATCGGGGGCGAACGTCTCTCCGGCCCCACGGTCTTCAAGCCGGTAGCCAAGTGAGAAGCGGGGTATCTCAGTGTTGGGTCTGCGCCAAGTAGCCTCCCGCCAACGGGATATCTCGTTGGGTCCGGACCTGGCCAGGGATACGTGTTCTGGGTCGGGCAAGGGCCACTCCTGTACTGGGCATGTCTTCCGGTGTGGGCGTGCCCCGGGAAAATCTATGGGTGGAACTAACTCCGGTTTATGAACGCCGGAATCACTTCTTTGGAAAAAATCTCCAACTGGGAGCTGAGTTCGTGCCACGGCATGCCCTCCGGCCATTGGAGGACGATGTCTTCCAACCCCGGATACTTCTCTTCGAAGTACCGAAGCGTCTCGACGAAGTGCTCCGGTGGCCCGCAGATCCAGGCCTTCTGTTGCACTCCGTCCTCCACCAGGGGAGTCCGGGCGGGAGCGCCAGGGGCGCCCCACATGCGGCCCTCTTCATCTACGTAGCGGACTAGTCCGAAGGGCGCGAACCATTTGTAGCGTTCATCATGGAAGGGTCGAAGCTTTTCTATCGCTTCTTCTTGTGTGTCGGCGATGTAAAAACCAAAACCCAGCGCCATGTCCTGGCCCAATATCAGGCTGCGACCGGCTTCTTGGGCGGCGTCGCGGTAGGTGTTGAAGAACTGATCCACGACCTTCTCGCCGCTGAGAGCGGTCATGCCTTTGATCCCATTTTTGGCGATGAATTCGATACTGCGCCCGCTGGTCATCGGCTGCCAGATCTCCACCGGCAAATGGGTCGGCCGGGGGACGAGCGTAATCTCTTTCATCTGGTAGCCCCGGTAGGGCACGTCCGGTGGGATGTCGTAATGCTTGCCGTGGTGGCTGAACGACTCCTCATTGAAGGCCTTGAGGATGATCTCAACCTGCTCTTCGAAAAGCTCCCGATTAGCGTCTTGATCTATGAGTGGCGACCCGAAGGTCTCGACCTCCCTGGTCTGATAACCACGGCCGACCCCAAAGATCAACCTGCCGCCCGTCAGGATATCGCCCAGAGAGAAATCTTCAGCCAGGCGAAGCGGATGCCAGAGCGGGACGATATTGAACGCCGCGCCAAACTTGAGGTTCTTGGTGTGCGCTGCCAGGTGGGTGCCCAACAGGGTCAGGTTGGGGATGCACTCGTAGCCTTCCCGCTGGAAATGATGTTCGGCGGCCCACAGGCAGTAGTAGCCCGAGTCGTCCATCTGTTTGGCCAGGGCCATGGCATGCTCATAGGTCTGGGCCAACTGCTCGTTGGTATAGCGGCGGTCGTCGGGGTCGCGGCCATTAGCCCCCACATCTTCGAGGTCGATCTGGCCGACATATAGGACTGAAAAACGCTTAATCAATTAACTTTCTCTGTAGCCCAATTGTAATAGTAACTGGGCAAGTTTATTTCAGATTTGCCATTACTTTGAACGTGATCCGATGCGGTATTCGCCTACTGTGGAGCGACCTTAGTATAGCATGCTCCGAGCCTATTCTTACGGACCTGGACTGTAAGCTCCAAGGCTTATTGAACGACTTGCCGCTGTTTCAGATCAGCCACCGCCGCCGCGTCGAACCCCAGTTCTTCCAGGACGTTTGCCGTGTGCTGTCCGGTGACCGAGCCGAGGTGACGGACCTGGCCGGGGGTCTCCGAAAGATGTATCGACGTCGCCACCTGCCGGACCTTGCCCTCGGGGATAGCTGAGGACTCAATCTCCAACACCATCCCCCGTTGCTGCGCATGGGGGTCGTCCAGGGCCTCTTCCAAAGAGTAGACCTTGCCCACTGAGATGTTTGCGTCTTTCAGGGTCTCGAACCATTCGTCCCTAGTCTTGGCTGAAAACGTATCCGTCAACGCCTGCTCAACCTCTGCTTTCTTGTGGCCGGTGGCGTCTTGGTAGGGCAGCAGGTCTTCCAAGCCCACCGACCGGCAGAGGTTCTCCCAGAACCACGGCTCGATGGCCGCGATGGAGAAATACTTGTCGTCCTTGGTCCGGTAGACATTGTAATAGGGCGCACCGCCGTTCAGCCGGTTGCCGCCACGCTCGGCCAAGATTCCCCGGGAGAGCAGGTCGGATACCAGGCCGGAGAGCATGTAGAGCACACCCTCACTCATGGCGATGTCCACGTATTGGCCCTTGCCGGTCTTCTCTCTGGCCATCAGAGCGGCCAGGATGCCGACGGCGCCGCAGAGTCCGCCACCGGCATAGTCGGCGATGAGGTTTAACGGTATGGCAGGCCGCCCGTCCTGTGGTCCAATCAGGCCCAATGCGCCGGCGAAGGAGATGTAATTTATGTCATGTCCGGCCATCTGGGAGTAGGGGCCGTCCTGCCCGTAACCGGAGACGGAGCAATAGACCGCCCTAGGGTTGATGGAGCGCACTTTCTCGTAGCCCGCACCCAGCCGGTCCATGACGCCGGGCCGGAATCCTTCCACCACCACATCCGCTGTTTCGGCTAGCTTCTGAAATATCTTCTGGGCCTCGAATCTCTTCAGGTTCAGGGCGAGACTGCGCTTGTTACGTTGCAGGGCGTTGAATGCGGCGTGGCGGCGTTCGTCGTCCTCACCATCTATGCCGGCCACCAGCTTCTCGTAGGCGGCGCGGGTCTCATCCATTGGCCGCTCAATCATCAAGACGTCGGCACCCAGGTCGGCCAGCACCGTGGTTGCGAACATGCCCGGTGCGTTGCGGCAGAAGTCCAGAACCTTGATCCCTTCGAGCGCTTGCATATGTCCCCTTTTCCGATTCACGAATTGCGCCCAATTATAGCCGAAGCCGCCAGGCATATATCTTTGGCCGGCATGTGGTGCAACCGGAGCCGTCTGCATCTATAATCCCAGGGATAAATTCTCGGCTTTCATTCAGGAGGCGGCGATGGACCTGGCTCTGACAGGCAAAGTAGCAATGATCACCGGTGGTAGTCACGGATTGGGCAAACAGGCGGCGGACTCGCTGGCCAGAGAGGGTTGTAAGGTTGCGATCTGCGCCCGGGGCCAGGAGAATCTCGATTCAACGGTCGCCGAGTTCGAGGCCAAGGGGTACGAAATCCTGGCCGTACAGGCTGATGTCATGAAGAAAGAGGACCTCAAGAATTTCCATGACCAGACTATTAAAACCCTGGGCGAAGCCGACATATTGGTGAACAACACCGGCGGCAGAAAGGGCACTGCCGACTTCCAGGAGACCGGGGTCGAGACATTCCGGGAGGGGATGGAGTTCAACCTGTTTAGCGCCGTTGAGCTTATCTCGCTGGTGCTGCCCCATATGAGGGAGCAACGCTGGGGACGGATAATCAGCGTGTCGTCCATCTACGGCCGGGAATATGGCGGCTCTATCGATTACATGACTGGCAAAGCAGCCCTGATCGCTTTCTCCAAGCACATGGCGCTAAACCTGATGAAAGAGAACGTGCTGGTCAATTGCATCGCCCCAGGGTCCATCGACTTCCCCGGCAGCAGTTGGGACCGGTTCCAGCAGAACAGCACCCGGGAGCAGGTGGCGGATTTCATCGACCGGAACCTGCCCGCCGGGAAGTTCGGCTGGCCCGAGCCCATCGGCGACACCGTGGCCTTCCTCGCGTCAGAGAACGCCAACCTGATCACCGGCACCTGCCTGAACGTAGACGGGGGCCAGTCCCGGTCTCTTCTTTAGGTCAAGAAAAATCCCGTCTCCCACTCACGGGAGAGAGCTAGTGTGAGGGCGGCGGCTTAACTGAAGCCTTGTTCGCCTAGAATAGTCCCTTCGCTGTGGGGCTGGCAGCTAGTTACCGCTGATCTCCCCCAGGAATTGGCGCCAGGCAAGTACGCACTCTTCCGGCGCTGAGTGCTGCACGTAACCGCTGGTGCCGGGTATGGCAACGAGCCGGCCGTTGGGCAGTTTTTCGGCGAAAGCCGTCGTGCGGTCGGGGTTGTCCTTGGCGTTCTGTTCCGATGCCAAAATCAGGGTGGGCGTCTTGATCTGGGGCAAAATGTCGGTCAGGTCTTGGGTGGCAAGATAGGCCAGCGTCTCCAGCACCACCCTGGCGGGCGTCTGCGACATTTGCTCGATGTACCACTCGTGGTGGGCCGGGTCCGATTCCCCTGGCTCCAATCTTCTGTCGGCTGTCTGCCGCACCCAGGCCCCTACTCCCTCTTCGCTGACCAGCTTATGTGACGCCAGGTAAGTGTCGATGCCAACGAACTTGTAGGGCGATGTGCAGGTGGTGAGGGTATGCAGCCGCTCGGGGTGGTCATACGCAAACTGGACTGAAATGGTGCCGCCGACAGTCTCGCCGATCAGGTGCACTTTTTCCAGTCCCAGGTAGTCCAGTAGCTTCAACATGTCCGTGCCGAAGTTGCTCAGGGACCAGTCGTATCCCTCCGGCGGGACGGTGGACCGGCCGAAGCCGCGGGCGTCCAACCGGATCACACGGTACTGACGTGCCAAGAGCGGCACCCAGGCGTACCACAACTTGGTGTTCTTGGAGTTGCCATGGTGCAACACAACCGTCTCAGGTTTGCGCCACGGGTCAGAGAAGTTGTCGTCTTCGTAGAACATATCCAGCGTGTCGTCGATCTTGGCGAAAGGCATCTTCTTCTCCGCTATGGGCTGGGTTAGCGCCGGTTATTCAGACAGGGGAATGGCCACGGACACCCGGACATTGTCGCCGTAGACAGCCGTGGTGTGGCCGCGTCCGGTGAGATCGTCGGCCAGCAGCACATCGCCGGCGCCGAAGACCCGTTTGGTGCCGTCGCCCAGACCGACCTCTACCTGGCCTTCAAGGGTGATTACATACTGGCGGCGCGGGGCCACGTGCCAGTCGATGAAATTGCCGGGCTGGTAGCGGCGGAAGTGGATATTCTGGGCGTCCTCGACCGCCGTGCGTTCTGCCTCGGCTACCTTCTCGTAAGGCAGGTCAATCTCTTCAAAATGGGATTCGCCGTCGTCTCCGGTATACAGACGCACAACTTGCATACTGCCTCCGTGTTAGAGGATTTGTGGGTGCATGGCAAATCATAACCGCAGGCGTGGTGGGCGTCAATTTGGGGGATTGGGCTACTGCTCTCCGCTCCGTGTCGTAACTGGCATAGTGGCGGTCTGGAGGGGGGCGTTAGGTTTTAATTATTCATTGAGTTGGCGTGACCTGGGCATCATAACCCCGAGCATCGCGGGCGCCGATATACCGTTTTGCAGTCATCGACCGCCCAGTTGGAC
>VFHF01000288.1 GCA_009392095.1 SAR202 cluster bacterium | reverse complement strand
CGATTGTCTTTTTGGGCACGGGCTTTCTGGCCCCTTTCGGCTGGGTCTTCTAAAACTGTTAAACCTCCGCGAAACGATCTCGATTGACAGGGCGTTTAGTCCGCCATAGGATTGCGGCTGACCGCCTTTTGCTATTGGCAAGAGGAAGCACGAACGAGATCGCCGGAGGCAAGATCATGGCCTTTAAATATCCCGAATTTCTGGCGGAGACCGGCTGGCTTGCGGACCACCTAAACGACAGCGACCTCCGCGTTCTGGACTGTACTGCCTTCAACCGGCCCGATGGAAGCGGCGGTATACGAGCCGAAAGCGGCCGCGAGTCGTGGGCCATGGAACACATCCCCGGCTCTGGACACGCGGACTTGGTGAATGATCTCTCCGACAACGATGCCCATTTCCGGTACATGCTTCCCCAGGTACCACAGCTAGCCCAGGCATTTTCCAGCTACGGTGTGGGCGCCGGCACCAGGGCGGTGCTATACGACTCCACTACCGGTTCCTGGGCCACCCGCATCTGGTGGATGCTGCGTGCCTTCGGGTTCGATGACGCTTATATCCTCAATGGCGGCCTCCACAAATGGAAGCTGGAGGGCCGCCCAGTGAACAGCGACCCATCAACCTATCCTCCCGCTATTTTTCTCGCCAAACGCAGGGCCGGACTCATGGCAGACAAAGATGAAGTGTTGGCCGCGCTGGATAATGGATCGACCTGCGTTTTGAACGCGCTCAGTGAGGAACAACACCTGGGCTCGGGTGGAGCCAACTACGGGCGCGCCGGCCGCATAGCCAATAGCGTGAACGTACCTGCAGCAGATTTGACGGACCCCGTCACCCACGCCTATCTCCCAGCCGAGCGGTTGGCTGAGCGGTTCGCCCAAGTCGGCGCGGACCGCGCGGAACGGGTGATTACCTACTGCGGAGGCGGTATCGCCGCCAGCAACGACGCCTTCATCCTGACCTTGCTGGGCTACGAGAACGTGGCAGTCTACGACGCTTCAATGTCTGAGTGGGCCGCCGATCCATCATTGTCGATGCAAACGGGGCCGATGCCGACCAGATAGCCAGAAAAACCGTCGTTTAACTCAAACCGTTTATGAGGCGAAAATGACTCAGAAAAATCCATCCCCAAGATTCTCACCCATCCCGGACATCAGCGAACGGGACTCCTTAGACCAGTTTCACAGAGAAGAACTCCACCTCGCTCTGCGCAACCGGGGCATGCCCCTGGAGGCCATGCGCTATCCCATCACACCGTCCGGGATGCACTACCTGGTAATCCACTTCGATATCCCTGACGTAGATGCCGGCCAATACAAGCTTAATGTAGGCGGTCTGGTCTCCAATCCGCTTCGTTTAAGCCTGGACGACATCAAATCGCGGCCCTCCCGCACCATGGCGGTCACCATGGAATGCGCCGGCAATGGCAGGTCTTTGCTGAATCCTCGCGTCATCAGCCAGCCATGGTTCACCGAAGGAATCGGCAACGCCGAATGGACCGGCACCCCGCTTAGGGGAATCCTAAATGAAGCCGGTCTCAAAAACGAAGCGGTGAACATCGTTTTTTCCGGCGCCGACCAAGGGATCCAAGGGGATGAGGTCCAGGTCTACCAGCGCAGCTTGAACTTGGAAGAAGCCAACCGCGAAGAGATGATGTTGGTCTATGAGATGAACGGGCAGGCGTTGCAACCCCAGCATGGCTACCCCCTTAGGCTTCTTTTGCCAGGCTGGTATGGGATGGCCAGCGTCAAATGGCTCGATTCGATCGAGGCCATTGGCGAAGAGTTCCAGGGATTTCAGATGACAACCTCCTACCGCTACACCCAGGCCAGAGGCGAACCCGGTGAGCCTGTGACGTTAATTCGCGTCCGGGCGTTGATGGTCCCTCCTGGCATCCCGGATACGTTAACGAGGAATCGTTTGGCCACCGCCGGGACGCATCTGCTCACCGGCAGGGCCTGGGCCGGCCGTCTGGGAATATCTCGAGTGGAAGTCAGCGTCGACGGTGCCTTAGGTTGGTCCGATGCTACGCTGGGCGAGCAGGCCTCAACCTTTGCCTGGCGACCCTGGTCGTTTGAGTGGAACGCGGTCCCCGGATGGCATACCCTTTCCGTGAGGGCCACCGACACAGACGAAAACGTGCAGCCTATCGAACAGTTCTGGAACGCCCAAGGAATGGGCAACAACATGGCTCAACAGGTACGGGTATTGGTGGAGTAAAAGGTGGAGCGTACCACCTTTTCATAATTGGCTTCTTTCCCCAAGACCTCCTTCGAGCGTCTCACGGCTGACTAATCGGGTCGTCGGTGATGCCTTTTTCTGCTGCCGGAGACCCTTCTTTCAACACACCGGCCAACCCCAGAAGCGTCCCCCTCAGCTCTCCGGACGTCACGGCTTCGCTCACGATCCTCGGCCAGGCCCCTTTCTCCAGCTCCCGGACGACCCTGATCACAAGTTCCAGGCCCTCCCCGACGGTGTCCAACTCACTTCTGCCGTTACGCTTGATGTCCTGAAGCCGGGCCCCGGCCCATTCCCGGCGCAAGACAGGGTCACCGGCGATGGTCTCCGTGACCAGGTCGTCGATCGTCCTTTGGGGTATCTTGACCCCTAGCACCGAACCCAGTATCTGGCGTGCTACCACAGGGTCCTCTCGCAACAGTTCCCCGTGGGCTCTTTCCAACTGAGGCTCCAGTTTCTTCAGCAGTCTGCCTTCAATATTCTGCGCAGCAGAAGGTTTGACGCTCTCTTTAATTGACCCGACGGTTTCTCATTCGCCTAGCCCGATAAGATAAGCCGTCTAATCGGGCAGTCCCAGTGCAACAGGAGGCACCATGCCCCAGTCCAAACCGGTCAATTACGTCGACGCAGACCCCGATATCCTAGCCGTCTACGACGACATCATGGCCACCCGTGGCATCGACGATGTCAACAATTTCTGGAAGCACATCGCCAACCACCCTCTCACACTGAAGCGCACCTGGGAGAACGTCAAAGAGGCCATGGCGCCTGGGGCGTTAGACTCGTTGACCAAGGAGATGATTTTGTGGCGGTGAACGCCAGCAACGGCTATGAGTATTGTCTCCGCTGCCACACCGACGCCACCCGCAAGCAGGGTGCAACTCACGAGGTACTAGGCAAAGTATTGGCCGTGGTGTGCGTTGCCACCCAATCAAACATCCTGGCCAACGGCTACCAGGTACCCGTCGACGAAGAATTTTAAGTCACGCCAAGCAAAACGCTAGCCAGTCAAATATAACGGTCCGCCCAGTCGCTAGCTGGCAGCTAGATTTACTAACAACTGTTCGGTGGCTAGGCCAAGCAATAGAAAGCCCTCTCGTTTGAGGGGGCTTTTCTTGTTTGAGAGACACCCCACATCGGGAAGCCATAGGGGGTGGGTACTGGTGACGGTGGGGTGTGCTCGGAAGAGTAATCGTAATGGGGGAATTACATGCTTGGAGGTTCAGCCGATATCGCACGGTTTTGTGTGAGATGGTGAAGGAATAGAGATCCAAACATCGCTATCCCAGTTGCGGTTGACGACAATATAAATGTCCAACGTAAACTTCCTGAAGCATCTGCAATCACCCCTGCCAATACAGGTGAAATAGTCGTTCCGAGACCGGCTCCTACGGACATAAGACCAAAAGCTGCGGCAGCGAAAGTTCGATTCACGTAATCTCCAGCAGACGCCGCACAAATCACATACGATGACCGTAAGGTCAAACCAATCAGTACGGCACACAGAATAAATGCCCATACAGCAGGAAAAGTCCAAATCAAGCCATATCCCACGGTCTGTAAAAGGAACGTTAAGAAAAAGGCTTGACCGCGGCCAATTCGATCGGAGATTCTACCGGATAGTACGCCACTGATCGCGCCCAGCACCCCCATACATATTACCAACAGACCTGCATCTGACAGATCCACGTCATGTTCCCGTATGATGAACGTTGCAAAGAAAGTGTGGAATACTCCTTGAGACCATCCGGACAAGAAAACTAGGAAGGTCACCATCCAAACCAAGGGGGCCTTATACGCAGCCATCGGCCAACGGCTTCGAGGTGGGCCTATAGGAACAGGTTCAGAGTCGGATTTCACAGCCGGCGGGTTTTTTATGAAGCATATGGATATTATCCCTATGCCTATAACCAGCAAACCAAAAATGAACCACGTATGTTGCCAGCCATGAATCGGATTCTTGTCTGTCAACCACGGTACAAGTAAACCAGATACCACGAACGCCACACTACCGCCAGCAGAAGCAAAACCTGCTGCGAGGCCCCTATTCCCGGCTTCGAACCACGGAGATAGCAACCCCATCATGGGGGTAAGGGCTGCCCCGCTACCTAACCCTGTTATTATCATAGCCACCATCGCAGTCCAGAAATTATCCGAAATCGCGAGCAATAGCATTGCCCCGCCGGCAGCCAAAGTGCTGATTCCGATAATCATCCGACTTCCGTAACGAGGGGCCAAAGTACCAGCTGCGAACGAGCTTACGTTTCTCACCACCCACCCAACTGTGATCAAAGCACCTATTTGTGTGTAAGACAGGCCTAAACTGGTCTGCATATAGGGCAATGTCAGACTATGGGTGTATTGGGTGAAGCTCGAAGCAAGGTTGACTAAAACAGCTACCAACAATATGACAGCCGAGTACTGGGCCAACCATTTTGGAATACGGTTGTTCAAAATACAGTTATTTGTATGACTGGGATAGTGAGTGACTCCCCATAATCACTAGGAGAGATAAATCGCTCGACCAGTTCAAAGTTACAGTACACCACGCAGAATTGCTGGATGGAGAGGCTCTTAAAAAAATCGTTTCCAGCATTTTCAAAACCTTAGGAGTTTCTGATGAGGATGCTTTATTGGGGGCAGACGTGCTGGTTCGGCTGACCTCCGGGGAGTGAATTCACTTGGCGTATCAGTATTGCTCAAACACTATGTCACCGGGTTTCAGGATGGGTGTATCAATCCACGGCCAAACTGGAAGATTATAAGGGAAACTCCAACCACGGCCAATATAGATTCTGACCAAGGCCTTGGAACCATGGGCATTGCTATCAACAAAAGTCGGTGTTGGTATGGTGACCGTGGGGAATGCCAGACACCTTGGGATGGCAACGTTCCATGCAATGAAAGCGCTGGATCGTGACATGATAGGAGTGTTTATGACGAGTACTCGCGGTGCGGTTCCCGCTAATAACGAGTTGCCTTTTGTATTCGATGCTGCAACCCGTTAAGCCGTATAACAGCCACCAATCGATAGGAACAAGGCAAACTGGGGATAAAGCTTCTTCCAAGCCCGCATTTAATCAAACGGCTGGTGGATTAACCCCATTTCAGGCCAACTGGTATCTGAAGCTTGATGAGTTCGGTGGTGTTTTTTACTGCGCGGCTTGCGATAGGCTTGGCACCTCCTTAGAATTGCGCCGAGAATGCCAGTCCAAATTTACACGACCGGGCAACAACCATCTGCGAGGATATGAGAGATGCTAGTCGAATTGGTCAGTTTGTTAAATGATGATGGCCTCCGTTTGGACGGCGCTTTCTATCCACCTACCAAGGACGCGGATCGGCGAGGGCCGGTGGACGCGGTGTTGCTGATACACGGCTCCAGGGGGAACTTCTACGACGGCGCGACCAAGTCGATGGCCGAGGACCTTAGCACCCAGGGTTACGCCTGTCTGCCGCTAAACACCAACGCCCATGACACCGCCTGGTACAACCCAGGTAGCCTCGAATTTAAAGGCAACGCTTTTGAGGTATTGGCTGACACCTGCATCGACCTTCGGGCTGGTATCGATCACCTGACCGAAAGAGGTTACCGGAGCATCGGCCTTTTGGGTCACAGCATGGGATCTGTGCGGGTCGCTTACTACGCAGCCACCCAGGATGATCTTCGAGTGGCCACTGTTGTGCCAGTCTCACCGGTGCGGCTGTCCTACTCCTATTTTATGGAATCCGAGGACGCTGAGGAGTTTGCCGCCAATATCGAAATCGCGCGCCGGCTTATTGCCAGGGGAGAACCGGAAGGCGTATTTAGAGTTGGCCACCCCATTCCCCAATTGTTTAGCGCCGCTTCATTTCTGGATAAACATGGGCCAGAGGAGAAATACAACTTGATTAACCACGCCCATGGGATTCGGGTGCCGATGTTGACCTTGAACGGCTCTCTGGAGACCCATAGCCGGTTGCGGGACATGGCCCAAGACCTGGCGGCGGCAGCGGTTAATAGCCCGAAGGCCGAGACCCTGATGGTGGAGGGAGGAGAGCATTCCCTCGTGAACCGGACCACCGAAGCTTCGGATGCCGTGCTCAAATGGCTTGCTGGGCTCACGCCCGAAAGGGCTCGGGTCTAGCCCCCGCTGGACTGTCACCGGAGGACTCAGACAAACTTAAAATGCTTATGGTTTAATTAGGCGCTCGGTAGCATCGAGATTTAGGGATTTTGTACGCA
>VFHF01000287.1 GCA_009392095.1 SAR202 cluster bacterium | reverse complement strand
CGTGGGTTAGGCCAAAAATCTGCACCAATTCCTCATTGTTAGCAAAGGATGCAACAAGCAGCACTATGAGCAGGATCAGATCCGCTAAGGCAATCCATCGCACAATAATTAACCAGCGAAGTACCTGTTGAGCTTTTAGGCCTGTCTGCATCCTGACCACCTAAGGATAAATCCTATATCAGCACCCTGACCCACGAGTAACCCTCGGTCAACTAAATGTGTGAGAAAGAAAAAGGCCGCCGCAATACCGGACGGGGGCTTCTCACCTTTCCATACGACTGGCGGGCATCCTCGATGTCAATCCAAGTAACCACGTGACCAACGGTGTTATGCGAACATGTCCTGATCACCAATGGTCCGCTTGATTTCAGGTATGACTTTCTCTCCGAACAATCGAATGGTTTCGAGAGTATATTGTGGATCCATACCTGGCCAATGGACGCAAAAGTTCATGGCCCCAACATCGAATTCCCTGTGGTACTCGATAACTTGCTCCGCGACTTCTTCTGGACTACCAACGATCAAACGGTCCTTTTTTAACTGTTCGAATCCAAGGTCATAACGCTCACCCGGCTGCCCCCACCTATCGTATACTTGATACATCCGCTCATAAGCATCTTTGATCCTTCTTTCAGCCTCAACAGAGTTGTCGGCTACACACAGATCCCTAAACAAGAAAAGGCCTTTGTAGTCTTTACGCCGTTGCTTCAACGCTTCTTGATATACCGGCAGAGCTTGGCGGAGAAACGGTCTGGTGTGTCGGCGGCTGGCGATCCAATGGTCTGCGAATGACGGGACCCGTTCTACGGTCTTCAAGATATCCGCACCTGCCAATATGGGCGGGCCTCCGATTCTTATAGGTTTCGGAGCTATTGTCGCAGCCTTGATACTAAAGAATTCTCCTTGAAACTCGACATCGTCTTCAGTCCAAAGTTTGCGGATAAGCTCTACTCCTTCGATCATTCTCCTGCTTCTGTCTTTTTTACGGATTCCAAAAGATTCGAATTCGAGGTCTCTGTATCCTTGCCCAACTCCGAATAGGAACTTCCCTCCCGAAACGATATCTAAAGTAGCCGTTTGTTCTGCTATTGCTAAGGGATGATGAAGCGGTAACAAGAAGATGGCACTTCCTGTATAAAGGCCTGCTGATAGTGCAGCTAGGTTAGCCAGTAGAACTAGGGGTTGCATCATCGCTGCTGCTGGCCCGGATACATAATGCTGTGCAGTGAAGAGAGCATCGAAATTATTCTCGACCGCCACTTTAGCCTGGCTCAAAGAGTGTCGATAGATCTCCTGGGGCTCTATTTCACCATCGAAAGGACCGATTAACATCACACCGAATATCATGCACTATCCTTCTTACAGCTTTGTTGATTGTTGTCGTTCTTGTAATCGTGATGACTATTGTGGCGGTCGTAGGAGAATTTTGATAGCGATGCAGGCAATAAAAAGGGTCACCGCCATCGTGTAACGGTGCCCCCTTGGGGGATGACAAAATCACCTAGCCCGAACTTCGATCATTTGGCCATCTTCTCAGATATAAAAATCATGTATATTGGCCGCACTAAGTTTATTGGAGGACACCTGCAATGCGAATGTTGCTTAAAGCATCAATACCTGTGGAAGCAGGCAATGCGACCATCAAAAGTGGGACCCTGGGAAATAACATAGAAGCTATCTTGGCCGAACAAAAGCCAGAAGCTGCCTACTTCACTTTGGACAATGGGATGCGTACGGGATTCATATTCCTTGACATCCAAGACGCATCGCAGCTTCCAGCAATTCTAGAACCCTGGTTTCTTGCCTTTAACGCTAGCATCGAGTTGACCCCAGTTATGAACGGAGAAGACCTTGGAAAGGCTGGCCCGGGCATTGGGGCCGCCGTTGAAAAATACGGTTAAGTGGGTGGTTCTGTGTGTTCTAAGCCTAAGCCTTTTGGATGCCGGACTATGGTGAGGAGATGATTGACCTAGACGACCAATCTAGTTACGAAAAGTTTGACCCCTCGGGTCTGCGCTGGCGGATCCAGGGCATGCCCGCTCAATGCAGCCAGGCATGGAGCGAAGCCAGGAAGGCTCAATTCCCTGACGAATGGCAGCACTGCACTGAAGTGATCGTTGCCGGGATGGGCGGCTCCGCTATTGCCGGAGATCTGGCTGCCGACCTTGCGGGCCGGGGCTCTGGCGTACCTATAAGAACCGTGCGAGATTTCCGTATCCCCGGCCTCCTCTCCGAAACCCGGCCAAATCGACCGCTCAAGCCGGAGCAACTCGTGATCATTTGTAGCTTTTCCGGTGAGACGGAAGAGACGCTTGCCATGTTCGATCATGCCCGTTCAGCGGGCTCTGCTATGGCCGTCATCACCGGCGGCGGCGAGTTAGAACGCCGGGCAACCGATGCCAGTATTCCTATAATGACCGTTGACGCGACAGGCGAGCCTCGCAGCGCGGTTGGTTATAACCTTCTGCTGTTGGCTTCATTATTGGACCGCATCGGCGTTATAAATGTCTCTGATCAAGCGGTGGCAGAAGCGGTCGAAGCTGCCGAAGTTATGGTGGCAAAAGTCGGAATCGCAGTGCCAGAGGAAACAAACTTGGCAAAATCGTTGGCTAGAGACCTGCTGGGCCGTCTTACCCTCGTCTATGGCGGCGGTAATCTCTCCGGAATGGCCCTAAGGTGGAAAGCGCAGATAAACGAGAACGGCAAGTCCTGGGCATTCGCCGAACTTTTCCCGGAATTGCTCCACAATACGGTGGAGAGCTTCCCCGGCGGACCGGAGATAAGGAAACGGACCACCGCCCTTCTACTGGAACCGCACCAAGCCAGCCCAGAACTTGAACGCAGATATGCAGTCTTGGGCGAGACTTTAGACCAGTCTGGCATCGATCGCCGAACGTTGACTGGAGTGCCGGGTGGACCGCTAACCCAATCGCTTTCTATGATTGTTCTCGGCGATCACCTCAGTTATTACATGGGCCTTTTGAACGGGATTAACCCGTCTGAGACACCCAGCATCGATCGTTTCAAAGAAAGACTGTCCTCGTCAGACTCCGCTTAATCTTAGGCTGATCTCTATCTGGCGCCTGATGCGGACGTTACCGGTACCCAGGCGTGTTGACATCAGGCACCCCGTGGGTCAAAATCCCAGATATGCCCTAGCTCAGGTTGGAAAGGAGTTAACCTATGTTGAAAGTAGGCCATGTAGTGGTCCGCCCCGGTAGGAAAGCTGGAATGGACCCGGTTGAGATACCCGTACCTGAGGAGCTGGAAACTGTTCCTGGCATCCCAATGGTTAGCAAAGACATCGATTTTTACAGCAGAGAATATCCTCTGGTTCGCCAACAGGTCGAGCATGGCGCCGATACCGAATGGGCGCCCAGCGTCGGCACACCGGCCATGCAGAAATACCACCACGAGCACCAAGCCGTGATGGAAGAGTTCTACCCCAGCATGAACCGGACCGGCGATTTGGAGCCGACCGGAAAGCCCTCTGGCGCCGATGTCACCCAGTTGATTCGTGACAAAGCCGTTGAGATGGGCTTCCTTGACGTTGGTTTCACCGACCACGACGTCCGGTTCATCTACCAAGACCGGAAAGAGCACGTCAAGTATCCCAACGCGATCTGTCTGGCGCTGGAGCAGGACTTCGAAGAGACACAAACGGCGCCCAGCATGGCTGCGGAACACGGTCATTACGGCACCTACGAGGTTCAAGCGCCCATGGGCCTTCGGATGGTCGATTACATCCTGTCTCTGGGTTACCACGCACAGCTTCACGGCCCCAGCAACCACAGCGCTGCGACCATCCCCATGTTTGTCGCCGCCGGCCTAGGCCAATTGGGAGCCAACGGCCAATTGCTCACTCCCCATGCTGGCGCCCGTTGCCGACTCCAGATCATCACCACCGACGCCCCGGTGAACTTCGACGAGCCCATCGACTATGGCTTCCACGCTTTTTGCCAGGTTTGCCAGGTCTGCGTTAACCGTTGTCCCGGACGCGCTCTGATGCGCGAGAAGATCTGGTGGCGCGGCGTCGAAAAGAACAAGCTCATTTATAAGCGCTGCCGGCCCGTGATGTCGCGGTACGAAGGCTGCGCCATCTGCATGAAGGTCTGCCCGATCAACAAATACGGGGCCAAGGCCGTCATGGAGTACTACATCGAGACCGGCCAGGTATTGGGCAAGGGCACCCACGACTTAGAGGGTTACACCCTCCACGATGAGAGCACTGGCAAATACGTCACCGGATACTTCGGTCCCGGTGAATTGCCGACGTTCGATGCCGATTTCTTCAAGATTCCCAATGGGACCAGGGAGAATGCTGCTCTTGAGGAGCTGATCGAGCACATCGAGAGCAGGAACGACGGTCTCAACAAGGAAGAAGACGACAAAGCATTGTTTGACTTCCGAGACCGGCTGCGCTTTATCCTCCACGGTGAGGTCAGCGACAGCACGATGTTCTAGGCCCACCAGCCAGAATATTTCGCGCCAAAAAGAGGGAGCAAGCATCGGGCTTGCTCCCTCTTATTTTTGTCGGGACGCGGCGAACCTAAATTCCCGCCTCTAGACATCTTTTAGGATTAGAAAGTATCTTTGCTGTGCAATATTTGACCGAGCTGTGTATGGAGCTGTTTATGGCTGTAGGTTGGACCGCTGAGGGAGACTTATTCGAGGGTTGTAATTGCAGCTTGCTGTGTCCCTGCCACGTGTCATTCCGGCAGCCACCTACAAACGGTTTTTGCGACACCATCTGGGCCGTAACCATAAACCAGGGCCGCTACGGCGATGTGGACTTGGCGGGTTTAAATGCAGCTATCTTCCTGCATTGCACGGGTAATATGGCCGACGGAGATTGGACCACGGTCTTGTACGTGGATGACAGGACCACTCCAGAGCAAGATAAGGCGATTCAGGCGATATTTTCCGGCGAGGATGGTGGGCCCTGGGAAACTATGTCCCAGTTCTATAGGGATGGGAAATATCAGTCGGTCGTGAGGGTGCCGTTGGAAGTCACGATCGACGGCCGCACCCGGACGATCACCGCCCCGGACCGGTTGTTCTTGGAGATGCAGTCCCTCCGCGGCGGGGAGGACCGGCAGGGCGTGGTTACCATCAACAACCTTCGGAACGTGATCCATGGGAATGAACACGTTCTAGGACTTTCCAACTTTAAAGTCGACGATGAGACAATGACCTGGGAATACCAGGGCAAGCACGGCCTCTATAGCGAATTCAACTGGTCGGGGTCTTAGTCGCTGGATAGCCGGTCCAGATAGACCTGGCCGTCTTTCATCACCAGCCGGATCCGCTTTTTGTCCTGCAAGACGGAAATATCGGCCAAAGGGTCTCCATCAACCACGATCAAGTCGGCCGACTTTCCGGTTTCTACCGTCCCGATGCTGTCGTCCAGCCCTAAGCAACCGGCAGCCCAGCCGGTGGCCGCTACCAACGCCTGCATTGGCGTCATACCGGCGGCAACCATCAGCTCCAATTCCTTGGCATTATTGCCGTGCTCCCAGCCGCCCGCGTCCGTGCCGGCAACCACTTTCACCCCGGCCAACATGGCTTGCTGTACGGTGTCGATGTGCTGCTGCCGGAATTCTTGGGCCTCCGCCTGGGCGTGGGAGTTTCCCTGGGTGGCGTGGAAGGTAAATACCGTGAATGTGGGCACTAGATAACTGCCCTGGTCCGCCATCATCTTTAAGAGATCAGGCTCCTGACCTAAAAGGCAGCCGTGTTCGATGGAGTCCACACCGGCCTCGATGGCGGTGCGGAGTCCGGGGCCGCCAATGGCGTGGCAGGCCACCGTCTTGCCGTGGATGTGGGCCTCGTCAACTAAGGCTCGGACCTCATCCGGGTCGTAGGAACGGGTGGAGCCACTCTGGGTCGCCCGGCCGAAGCCCGTGTTGAAGAACTTGATCACGTCGGCGCCCGCCCGCACCACTTCCCGCACCATGGCCCGCACTGCATCAGGGCCGTCGGCGATGCCCCTGGGCAGGTTAGGATCGGGTGAAGTGGGTTGGTGATGGCCGGATGGGCTGGAACGGTCTTGAGTCCCCTGAGTGGGCGACAATGGGCTGGTGGCCAACTGTAACCGAGGCCCGGTGATGAGGCCCTGCTCCATCGCCTGTTTGTACCCCACATCCAGCCAACCACAGTCCCGGATGGCCGTGTAGCCGCTGAGCAAGGTCTCTTCCATCACCTTAGCCACCCGCAAGACGCGGGCGCTGCGCGGCTCGGCCAGTCCCCAACGCCCAATAAACTCGTATCCGAATGACGTCAGGTGGTCGTGGCAGTCGATGAGGCCGGGGAGCAAAGTCAGGCCGGTTACGTTAACAACCGGGCAGTTCGGAGGCAGAGTCACGGCGCCTCGGGGACCGACCGCCTCGATGCGGCCTCGGCCATTGACCAAAACCGCGGCATCGGTCAGAGGGGTTCTACCGGCGCCGTCGATCAGGTTTCCGCCGATGAAGGCCAGCATATTTCCCTGGTACTGTGCCAACGGTGGCG
>VFHF01000286.1 GCA_009392095.1 SAR202 cluster bacterium | reverse complement strand
TTCAAAAGCGCCTGGATCGCCGAGCACCACTTTACCCGCTATGGTCTCGGGTCCGCACCTATGGTCCTCGCCAGCAACCTTTTGGCCAAGACCAAGACCCTTAGATTAGGATTCGCTGTTCTGGTATCCCCGTTACATCTTCCGGCAAGACTAGCCGAGGAGGTAGCGACCCTGGATATCCTGAGCGGAGGCCGGGTCAATGTTGGGTTCGGCCGCGGGGCCGCCGGATCCGAATACAATGTGGCCAACGTCCCAGGCGAGGAAAGCCAAGCCCGGTTCCAAGAGTCCATCACCATGGTTGAGGGGCTCTGGACTAACAAGAACTACTCATTTCAAGGCGAGCACTACAAGATTACTAATGCCAACCTTGTTCCGCAGCCGGTCCAGTCTCCTCATCCGCCAATCTATATAGCGGCCACTCGCACCAAGGCGACCCAGGAATTCGTCGCTGGGTCGGGCCACCCGCTGTTGATCGGAGTGGTCTTGGACACTGAAGATGCTATAGCGCTGTGCCATACCATCATCGACTTGGCAAAGACCAAGGGCAAAACCATGACCATGGGCCAAATACCGTTCTTCAGGTATTTCTATGTGGCCGAAACGGAGGAGCAGGCCAGGGCTGACTCCAAACCGGCGCTGGATTGGAACCTTGACATGATTCAATGGCGCCGCACCTTTGAAACGGGCAGCGAAGTGTGGGACAAGATGGAAGACTTCCGGAAGACCCGCACCGAACTTCCGCCAAGTTACGATTACCTGTACGAGAACCGGGCCTTCATCGGCTCCCCGGACCAGATCATCGCCAAGATCAAAGGGCTACAAGACGAAGGAATCGAGACCTTTGGGTGCAACTTCTCCTTTGGGGGAATGCCCCAGGAAAAGGTAACCAAGTCCATGCGATTATTCGCGAAAGAAGTGATGCCCGCTTTCAAGTAGACACGCCGTTTAACCCCTACGGGTGGGCCAGCAGACGCTCACCGTGGAATCCAGATCGGTCATCGAACGATGTTCCGGGCTCGGGGTAGATTTGGTGGTAGAGGCCTCGAGTCCTGGCCTTGATGGTCTCATTGACTCGCAGGTAAAGCTCCGTGGGGTGGGCGTTCTGGTCCTTGTATATCTCGCTCTGCAGCGGACTGCCGTCGTCCATCTCCCAGATGCACAGGTACTTGAGGGCGTTGTTCCCGTCTTCCAGCTTAAAACGGCGGGCTGAGACATAGCCGGGGATGGCCATGCGCTCCGGAAGGTGCTGCTCGTTGTACCACTTGTTGAACTCTTCTTCGTCCTCTGCGTCCACTTCCATGGTTACCACCAACACCGTGTTTCCGATGTGTTGTGAGGGGGCATTCCCTTTTTTCTGAGCCATCTTCCTCGCTACTCCTTTGAAATATCAAGTCAAACCAATAGGTGATTCTTCCCATGTAAATGCGGCTAGCCGCCGCTTGCGGGAGGGTGGGGGGTAGTATAACATTGGGCGTGATTTTGCTCGGCGCAATGCTCGCGCCTGACGAGACTGATTAGGGGACGGTATGAACCAAAAAGTCCACCTTAAGATCAATGGCACCGACCACGAATTAGACATCCCAGCGCGGCGTCTGCTGGTTGACTGCATCCGGTACGACATCGGCCTGACTGGCACCAAGGAGAGCTGCAGCGTTGGCGTGTGTGGGGCCTGCGCGGTTTTGGTCAACGGCGAGATGTACGCCTCCTGCATCACCCTGGCCGTCGCGGTAGACGGTTCGGAGATCACCACCATCGAGGGCATCGCCGAGAACGGCAACCTCCACCCAATCCAACAGGCATTCATCGATCACGGTGGCTTCCAGTGCGGCATCTGCACCCCAGGGCAAGTCATCGCAGCCAAGTCGCTTCTCGAAGAGAACCCGGCGCCCACCGAAGACGAGATTAAAGAGTACATGATGGGTAACTTGTGCCGCTGCACCGGTTACTATGGCATCCTTAATTCCATCGCTGCCGCCGCAGATACCATGAATAAGGCAGCAGGGAGCGGCGGATGATCGACTTCGAATATCACGCCCCCACCAGTCTGGATCAGGTGTTTGGGCTATTGGAACAATACGGCGACGATTGCCGAATCATGGCCGGCGGCACCGCGTTGGTGATCCAGATGAAACAACGCCTGTCGCAACCGTCCCACGTGATTGGGCTACGGAATGTGGAAAACCTCAACTCCATAGAGTCGACGCCAGAGGGAGTGAGGATTGGCGGGCTGTGCACTCAACGCCAGATAGAGAACAGCATCCTAATCGGAGAGGACCTGCCGCTGTTGACGGACACTTTCCGGAAGGTGGCGACTCCCAGGATCCGCAACATGGCCACCATCGGGGGCGGATTAGTCAATGGCGACCCCAACCAAGACCCGCCTCCCGCACTGATCGCCTTGGGAGCGTCTGCCTTTATGACGTCCTCGAGCGGAGACCGGGTGGTGCCGCTGGAAGACTTTTTCATCGACTATTACGAGACCGATGTGCAGCCTGGCGAGGTGATGACCAGCGTGTTGGTGCCCCGAGCGCCCGTTGGCTCAGGTTCGGTCTACCTCAAGTTTCTGCCTCGCACGGCCGACGACTACGGCACAGTCTCAGTGGCGTCGGTGGTTTCCAAGAAACAGGACGGAACCTGTAAAGATGTCCGCATAGTTCTGGGCTCGGCCGGTGTTACGCCAATCAGGGCCAAAGACGCCGAGGACGCCCTGCGCGGAAAGCCTCTAACAGACGAGAATATTCGGGCGGCGGCGGCGTTGGTCAAAGATGTAGTGGACCCATTGGAGGACTTCCGAGGCTCCGCCGAATACAAAACTGACATGTCCGAAGTCTTCGCCCGGCGCGCCGTGGAACAGGCCATAGCTGCCATACCGGTGGGAAGTTAGCCGGTATGAAGGTTGAGATTGTTTCGGTCGTTCCCGCCAGCCGTGAGGCCATCTGGGCTCTGGTTATGGACATACCCAAGGCTGCCTCTTGTATCCCAGGACTCAAAGACATTACCCAGGATAGCGAAGCCAGTTACCAGGCAACTCTCCAGGCCAGGGTTGGACCGATGGGGATGAACCTGAGCGGGGTTATCACCGTATTGTCCCAAGACGCCGAATCCGGCGAGGCCCATTTCCTGGTTGAAGCCAATGACCGGCGGGTTGGTGGCGGCGTCAAGACCAACATGAGCATGAAAATTACGGCCAAGTCACCCACCGAGACCGAGTTGGAAATAGTGGCCGACACGACATTCATGGGCCGCCTGGGCGAACTGGGGCAACCGCTGATCCGTAGAAAGGCCCGCAACACCTTGGAAGATTTCTCAAAGAACTTGAGGAAGCTCTTGGCTTTAGAGTCCGTGTAAACGTCTGCCATTTCACCGCTAATCGATACTAATTGATCTGGCTTTGGTTGCCGTTTACGCCTGGTTCCGTTGACACCAAATTCCAGGCGTTCTTATACTGTTCTTAAACGCTTTTCGATAACCTTGCCGGTTTTCGCGGTGCGTTTCATCTTGATACTGAGGTCTGGCGTAACGAGCATCGCCGGAAAAGCCTGTGTGCGGCATAGTTGGATACGTTGGCGGACAAGAAGCCTGGCCTATCATTTACGAGGGTCTAAGGCGGCTTGAGTACCGGGGCTATGACAGCGCCGGTATCGCCGTAGTTGATCCCTATGGTGATATCCAACTGCGCAAGACCGTGGGCAAAGTCAGCGGCCTGGAAAGCACTGGAGAACACCCCGATGGCTCCGTTGGCCTGGGACACACCCGTTGGGCTACCCACGGACGCCCCTCCCACGAGAACGCGCATCCCCATACGGACTGTGAGCAGCGCATCGCCGTGGTCCACAACGGGATCGTTGAAAATTACCTAGAATTAAAACGGCGGTTGATCGATGCCGGACACGAATTTGGTTCGGAGACCGACACTGAAGTTCTTACCCATCTGGTGGAAGAGGGTATAGACCGGGGTCTCAGCTTCCAAGAGGCGTTCCGGCGAATGGGACGCATGGTAAAGGGCTCCCAGGCCATCTCCGCCATCATGCAAGGAGATGCCGCAGAGATCTGCGCGCTCCGATTGGGTCACGCCGGCGGCATAGTGGTGGCCCAATCAGAGGGCCAGGCGATTATCGGAAGCGACCTGCCCGCGTTGCTGCCCCTGCTCCAAACCGACTCCAACATTGGACAGGTGGCGTTTCTGGAAACCGGCGAAATGGTGGTGGTCACCCGGGACAAAGTTGAGTACCAAGACCTGGAAGGGAACCACATAGACAAGCAGCCCCGGATGGTCTCTCAGGAAGAAATCTTGGTGGACAAGGCTGGGTACCAGCATTTCATGCTGAAAGAGATCATGGAACAGCCACAGGCGGTGGCCAGCGCCATGCGCGAGCGGGTCAATTTTGAAACTCGCCGGGTGGACCTTTTGGATTTTCCACTTTCGCCTCAGGAGATCGCCGGTCTGGACCGGGTGATGCTTATCGGCTGCGGCACTAGCTTAAACGCCGCCCAGGTTGGACGCCACCTGGTGGAGCGCTACAGCGGTCTGCCCGCCGAGGCGGAAAGCGCATCTGAATTCCGGTACCGCGACCCGTACATCGGTCCAGGGACTTTGGTTGTGTCCATCGGGCAGTCGGGCGAAACGGCCGACACCGTAGCCGGGATGCAGATGGTCAAGGACAAAGGTGGAAAGTTGATCACCATCTGCAATTCAGAGGGTAGCCAGGCATCCCGCATAGCCGATGGGACTCTTTATATGCGGGCCGGGATCGAGATTGGCGTGGCCAGCACCAAGACCTTTGTGGCCTCCCTGACCATATTGAACCTCCTGGCCATCTTCCTAGGCCAGTCCAGGGGAGTTTTGGACACAGCGAAACGACAAGAACTGGTAGACGGTTTGGCGCAGGCCCCTAGGTTGTTGGGTGATCTTGTAGCCAATGACGGGGTATACCAGTACTTGGCCCAAGAATATGCGCAGTTCGACAATTTCCTGTTCCTGGGACGAGGAATGAATGCGCCCATCGCCACTGAAGGGGCCCTGAAATTAAAAGAGATTAGTTACATCCATGCGGAAGGCTATCCCGCTGGAGAGATGAAGCACGGACCAATCGCGCTGATCGATAATGCGATGGCCACCGTGGCATTGGCGCCCAAGGACTTCCTTTACGACAAAGTCGTTAACAACGTCAAAGAGGTTAAGGCCCGGGATGGCCGGGTACTCGCCGTGCTAACTGAGGGAGATTCTCAGTTGTCTGCGGATGTTGACCACGCCCTGTACATCCCGGAGGCGCCGGAACATCTCATCCCCCTGCTCATCACCGTTCCGCTGCAGATGCTGGCCTATCACATCGCGCTGCTCAGGGACCGGGACGTGGACCAACCTAGGAACCTGGCGAAATCAGTGACGGTCGAGTAAGCCAACCTTTTCACCCACCGATTTTCACACCTGTTCTACCTTTTTAAACTTATGTTTTGACGATTTCGGCGCAGATACGGCTGCCC
>VFHF01000285.1 GCA_009392095.1 SAR202 cluster bacterium | reverse complement strand
ATATACGGAACGTGTTTGACGGCGCAAGCGGCGCCGTCTACCCACAGTAAAGGAGACAAAACATGTATCTGCATCCACGATTACTTGCCCTGGCCAAGGGCGTCCGGTGGAGGATCCTGTTCGCCGCTGTAGTCGGCATGCTGGCTGTTGTATCCGGGGTAGCGCGCTTGGCCGTGGCCGCAGTCGTAATCTTCAAGATCATCCACGAAGGCGCCGAGTTCTCGTCCATAATGTGGCCATTGGCGGGCATGATTGCGTTGATCCTCGTGCGGAGTGGTTTGCAGTATCTCCAAGAGGTTATTAGCCACCACACCGCCAGTGTGGTAAAGGTTGCTCTGCGGGAGAGGCTGTACCAGCACTGCCTGGCCCTGGGTCCCGGCTATTTCGACCAAAGCCGCACCGGCGACGTGTTGATGTCGCTGGCCGAAGGCGTTGAGCGGCTGGAAGCCTTCTTTGGCCGCTACCTGCCACAGATGATCGTGGCGGCCCTAGCCCCGGTACTGATATTCGCGTTCATGGCCATCATCGACTTTCGGACTGGACTGGTCTTCCTGGCGTTCGCTTTGTTGACTCTGGTCCTGCCCAATATTTTCCACCGGTGGACCCGCACCAGCAGCATGGCCCGGAGGGACGCCTACGGCGCCTTGGGCGCCGACTTCCTGGACGCGGTGCAAGGCCTGCCGACGCTGAAGGCGTTCGGTCAAAGCAAAGCCCGCGGTCTTCTGTTGGCCGACCGGGCTAGGGCGTTGTTCCGCACTACCATGGGAGTGCTGGCCGCCAATAGCGCCACCAGCGCGTTGACCATCCTCGGAATCGTCTCCGGGGCCGCCGTGGCCCTGGCCTGGGGCGCTGTGCGGGTCAGCGATGGTGAGCTGGAATTACGTTCGCTGCTGATCGTGCTGATGCTGGGAGTGGAGATTTTTCGGCCGTTGCGGGAGCTGGTCCAGCTTTATCACGACGGAATGATTGCCATGTCGTCGGCCGAAGGCATCTTCGACATCATGGATGCTCCGGTTGATGTGGCTGACGCCGCAACCAGTCCTTCACCGCTGCAACTAGCCCCTGAAGTGACATTCGAGGGAGTCAACTACGCCTACAGCGGCGGTCGGCGCCCGGCGCTTCACGACCTATCGTTCATTCTTAACGCCGGCGAGACCCTGGGCTTAGTTGGCCCCAGTGGCGCTGGCAAGTCCACCATAGTCTGGTCGATCTTGCGCTTTTTCGACCCCCAGAGCGGCCGGGTACTGCTGGGCGGCACAGATATCCGTGACATTCCCTTGAGTCAACTGCGGGACCAGGTCGCCGTCGTGACTCAAGACACCTACCTGTTCCACGGGACCGTTGCTGAGAACCTGCGTTTCGGCAGACCAAACGCAACCCAGGAACAACTGGAAGCGGCGGCCAAAACGGCCAACGCGCATGACTTCATCAGCCACCTGCCTCAGGGCTACGACACGATAGTCGGCGAGCGGGCGGTGCGGCTGTCCGGCGGGCAGAAACAACGTATAGCCATCGCCAGGGCCGTGCTGAAAGATGCGCCGATCTTGATCCTAGACGAGGCCCTGTCGAACGTCGATGCCGAGAACGAGGCTGTGATTCAGGTAGCCCTGGACCACCTGATGGAGGGCCGGACCACGCTCATAATTGCCCACCGACTTTCCAGCGTGGTCAAAGCCGACAGGATAATCGTGTTGGAAGACGGGCGCCTGGTCGAGTCCGGAAATCACGGGGAGCTGGTTGCCGTCGGTGGAGTCTACGTCGAGTTGATGGCCCAGCAGCGGGAGCTCGACGAAGAAGATTCTGGCGGACATCAAGACGCCCACGGCCATGACGCCTCGACACACGCTGCGGTGCAGGATGCGTCGGCGTTCGTGCCCCAACCGGCCCATCAAGGCGAAGGACACCATCATCATGCCGTCCCGTCAGGCGGCGCTGACCACGCTCTGGCAATTCGTATCGGGTTCTTGACGGTCTGGCGGAGACTGTTCCAATTGGTGCGGCCTTGGCGGGGCGAGTTGGCCCTAACATTCTTGTTGGGACTCGCCCACCATAGCTCAATCATCGGCCTCAGCGTGATCAGCGCCCTTCTGGTGGGCCAGGTGATTACCGGAGGGGATCTGACGGTGCTATTGGTCTTGTTGGGGGTATTTGTGCCTCTGGCGGCCTTCTTCACCTGGGCCGAGTCCTGGGTGGCCCACGACCTGGCCTACAGGCTGTTGGCCGAGATGCGGGTGGATGTTTACAATAAATTGGACCCCCTTACTCCAGCCTACATGGTGCGCCGCCGCTCGGGAGACTTGGTGAGCATTGTCGGAGGAGATGTTGAATTGGTGGAGTTCTTCTTCGCCCACACCATAACCCCGGCATTCGTGGCCATCCTGGTCCCGGCAGGCGTGCTTGCCACGCTGGCGTTCGTCGCCTGGCCTATCGCGCTGGTGCTTTCCCCCTTCCTGCTGGCCGTCGCCATCAGCCCCTTTATGGCCCAGAAACGGTCCGAGGGACTGGGTGATGAACTGCGCAGCCAATTGGGCGACGTACACGCCCATATGGTGGACAGTATCCAGGGGATGCGTGAGATCTCAGCATTTGGCCAGGGATCCGCCCGTACCGCTGAGATGGTGGACAACAGCTGGCGGTTCGCTTATTTCCAGCTTCGATTCCTCAAGGAACGTGCCTTTCAGATCGGGTTCATCGAAGGGATGACCGCCCTCGGTGGGCTGGCCGTGTTGACTATGGGCGCCTGGCTTATGACCGAGGGTGAGATCTCACGGCCACAATTGATCCTGTCAGTGATCCTTTCGGTGGCGGCTTTCGCCCCCATCTCGGACATCGCCCGGACCATCAAGCAGTTGATGGAGACCCTGGCCGCGGCCCGGCGTCTGTTCGTAGTCCACGATGAGCCGGTGCCGGTCGTGGATGGGCCCGGTGTTCAGGCCCACGAAAACGGTTTATCGCCGGCCATAAGCTTCGACCACGTCGGGTTCTCATACGGGCACGGCGAGGCCCAGGCCCTGCACGGTGTGAGCTTCGATGTCGAGGCGGGTCAGACCGTGGCCTTGGTTGGCCGGTCAGGTGCCGGCAAGACCACCTGCGCCAACCTGGTCATGCGGTTCTGGGATCCCGGCGAAGGCCACGTTCGCTTGAGCGGACACGACCTCCGCGATTACGAATTGGAAGACCTACGCCGCCAGATCGCCCTGGTTTCACAGGACACCTACCTCTTCAACGCTAGTATCCGGGACAACCTGCGATTAGGAAAAATCGAGGCATCGGACAGCGAGGTCGAAGCCGCGGCCCAGCAGGCCAACGCCCATGAGTTCATCACCGCCTTTCCCGATGGCTACGACACTCTGGTGGGCGAGCGGGGCATGCAGCTCTCCGGGGGACAACGGCAGCGGATATCCATCGCCCGTGCGATATTGAAAAATGCCCCAGTGCTGATCTTGGACGAGGCCACTTCTCATCTGGACGCGGTCAATGAACGCCAGGTCCGTCAGGCGTTGGAGACACTGATGGCGGGCCGCACCACAGTGGTGATCGCCCACCGGTTATCCACTATCAGGGACGCCGACCGGATAGTAGTTTTGGACAACGGCCACGCGGTTGAACAGGGCAGCCACCACGACCTGCTGGCAAGCCACGGCCTGTATTCCCAATTGGTGGCCACTCAGTTGGTCGGTGCGACAACCGGTGACGAGCACAACGGACATCGCGAGGAACACGGCGGGCATGATGACCACCGGCACGGTCCGCTGCCGGACATGCCGGATGTGAACCCGCACCACCACCATTAAAGCGATCATCCAAAAGTTTGCGGACCGCTGGAAGGACATAAACAAGGAAAACCATGCTACATCCAATGCCACATCAGTCCGGTCCAGGTGGGCCCGGCGAGCCGATAGTTGAGATCAAGGCCGTAACCTGCGGCTACGAGAAGCAGCAAGTCCTGACCGACGTCAGCCTGACTATAATGCCCGGCGATTTCGTGGGCCTGCTGGGCCCCAGCGGCTCGGGCAAGACTACCCTCTTGCGGACCGTGCTGGGGGCGGTCGACCTCTATGAAGGCGAGGTATTGGTCAATGGTGTCGCCACCACCAAGAAACGGCCCAGGGTCGGCTACGTGCCACAACTTGAGACCATCGACTGGAATTTCCCTGTCACGGTCCAGGAAGTTGTGATGATGGGCCGGACCATGGAGAACAAACTTTTCCCCTGGTACCGGAAAGAAGAGAAGGACCTGGCCGCCGAGATGATGAGCCGCCTGGGTATCTTGGACCTAGCAGACCGGCATATTCGGGAGTTGTCTGGCGGGCAGCAACAGCGGGTATTTCTGGCCCGCGCCCTGATTAGCAGCCCTCAGTTGCTGCTGTTGGATGAGCCCACGTCGGGCGTGGACATCAAGACCAGAGACGACGTGATGCACCTACTACACGACCTTAACCACGACGGCGTGACGATAATCATCACGACCCATGAGATCAACGCCGTGGCGGTGCATCTCCCCTGGATCGTATGCCTGGCGGGCCGTATCTTGGCTGAAGGGCCGCCTTCCGAAGTGATAACGACAGAGGTATTGCGTTTGACCTACGGCGCCGAGATGCCGGTCATTCACTACGAAGGCATGACCATCGTGGCCGAGAGCCCTCATTCCTACGGGAGGAACGGGGACAGCGACGGAAAGGCGTCGTTGCCTCCGGTCCATGTTCACGAGCCCGGCGGCAACCCTGAAGACGAAGCGATCCATGTCCGCGAACACGGTTTCGATCCGGAGATCGAGGCCAGGCATGTTAGAGACCATCGGGACGGGTCGGAACACGATGACAGTCACGCCCATGACCACGTGCGTCACGCTCACGAGCATTCGCCCTCTGACGAAGAGTCGAGCCATGTTTGAGCCCTTCGATTATGAGTTTTTCGTGCGTGGCATGATAGGCGCTACACTGGTCGGCGGCTTATGCGGCATGATTGGTGTTTACATCGTGCTGAAGCGCATGTCCTACATCGGGCATGGCTTGTCCCATGCTGTACTCGGTGGCGCCGTAGTTAGCTTTGTGCTGTCCATCAACTTCCTGATCGGCGCCACTGTCTGGGGGTTCTTCTGCGCCCAATTGATCGCACTCACCGCTAAGAAGCGCAAGATAGCAGCCGATGCGGCCATCGGCGTGATCACAACCGCCAGCTTCGCACTGGGCATCGTGCTCATCAGCCGGTATAAGTCATTCACCCGCGACTTTGAAGCGGCCCTTTTCGGGAACATCCTGGGCGTTACGCTTGGCGACCTGATGGCTATATTAGTGGTCACCTTGGCGACCATCGCGGTGCTGTTCGTGGCCTACAAGTATTTCTTGTTCGCGACTTTCGACGGCGAGGTGGCTCAGTTCTACGGTGTGCCCACTGGATGGGTGGAGACTCTATTTTCATTGGTCTTAGCTGCCACGATCGTGGTCTCCATGCAAGTGTTGGGAGTGTTGCTCATCGCTGGCGCAACGGTGATACCGCCGGTTTCAGCGAGGATGCTCAGCGACCGGTTCCGCACCGTGCTGCTGCTCTCCACCGGCTTGGGCGCCGCCTGTGGGTTCGTGGGCATCTACCTAAGCTTCTTCGTCGATGTCTCGTCCGGGGCGGCTGTCGTATTGGTTGAGGCGGCTGTGTTCGCGATGGTCATGGCCTACAGCAATCTGAAACCACGCCGGGTGCCCCATCCCGCACCTAACGTCCATCCGATCAGCGTCGGCCAGCCCAGCCCGGGTGAGCCCGATTAATTGGGAAAAAACACACCCGCGAATAATTAAAAGTGATAGTGGGAGGAGACTTCATTGTCCATAGAATCGGTAGCAATACTAAGCCCCGGCGACATGGGGCATGCCATCGGCCAACTGTTGAAGGAGAACGAACTTCGGGTGCTGACCTGCCTGAATGGCCGCAGCAAGCGGACACGGGAACTTTCCGACCAGGCCGAGATCACCGACGTACCCAATCTCAACGAATTA
>VFHF01000284.1 GCA_009392095.1 SAR202 cluster bacterium | reverse complement strand
ATGGTTTATGATTGTCAGGCAGGTCGCCCTTCACCACTGTGCCTCGGACATCCAATTCGTCGTGAACAAAAAGGCTGAACCCCTCTTTGCCTTCCACATAGTTCAGCAATTCAACTAGCAGAGATTGAATTGATCCGATGCAACCGTGACCTTGTAGCATGTCTACGCGGTCGGCTGCTTTTATCGCCTCGATTGTCGCTGTAATAGTCTTAAATTTTGCAAGTTCATTTTCGTTACCAAGGTTTTCTAGAAATTCGTAAATCGAGACAGAGTCGAACTCGGACGCGAACTCCCCAGATCGCTGCATCACAGCTGGTTCGCGAAAGCGTCGCTAATTTTCTCGGTAAATTCGATGAAATCTTGATCCTGCGCGTAATGCGTATACCGCCTTACGAGTCCGGCCCCTCCAAAATACTGAGCGATGAGAAACGGAGTCCAACGCGCGTACTCCCCTTGCGGTTGTTGGACCTAACCCATCCAGCATCAAAATGTTGTAGATCCGTCCTTCGAGGTCGTTGCACGCGTTGCGTCAAGGAATGGGTTTACGTACAACGCGGATGTTTTTATCAGCTGTCTGCAACTCCTTTTGTCTTTGCGATACCCAGCCGAGGATTGCGACCGAAACCGTTGCGAGAGTCGCTGCAACGGCTACCAATAACTTTGCCCATTCCATTTTAAATCGTCCCCTGCTCGGTCATATCAGCTAACTCACCTTCATCCAACCCCAGCCACGAGCCGTAGATGTGCTGGTTGTGCTCTCCGACATTCGGCCCCGCGTGGTTTACCGCACCGGGAGTTTCGCTAAACTTGGGCACTATTCCCAGCATCTTGGTCTTGCCTAATTCCGGGTCGTCGATGTCGATGATGTTCTCGCGGGCCTGATAATGGGGGTCGGACATGATCTGGGGGGCGTCGTAGACCGGACCCACCACTCCCCCAGAGGGTATGAGTTGGTCCATGATCTCCTCCAAGTCTCGCTGCCCCAGCCAACCTTGGAGTTCGTCGTTCAAGGAGTCCCGGTTCTCCAGGCGGGCCGCGTTGTCTTTGAACTCGGGCCGGCTGATCAGGTCGGGCATCCCCATGGCCTGGGCCAGCCTCTCAAAGGTGCTCTGGGAGGTGGCCGAAAGTCCTAGCCAGCGGTCGTCGGACGTCTTGTATAGGCTGCGGGGAGCGGCGTCCGGAAAGTCGTTGCCCACCCGTTCCCGGTTGATGCCCAGCATGTCGAACATGGTGATGTGGGGTATGCAGAGCCGGAACAGGGGCTCGAAAAGGCTCACATCCACCACCTGGCCTTGGGCGTTTGGGTCGCCTGAAGCGTCCCGATGATAGAGGGCCATCATGCCGGCCATGGCCCCAAACAGCCCGGCGATCTCGTCGGCCAGCGGTATCGGCGGCAGATTTGGTGCCGTGTCCGGAAATCCGGTCATGCTGATGTAGCCGCTCATGCATTCGGCGATGGTGCCGAAGCCGGGCCGGTCTTTATAGGGTCCGGTCTGTCCGAATCCTGAAAAACGCAACATAACCAGCTTGGGGTTCACTGCTTGGAGGTCGTCTGGCCCCAGTCCCCACCGCTCCATTGCGCCGGGCCGGAACCCCTCAATCAGAACATCTGCCTGGGCCGCCAGTTTTTTGAGAATATCTTGGCCTTCGGGCGTAGCCAGGTTCAAGGTGATGGATTTCTTGTTGCGGGAGTGGACCTTCCACCACAGCGAGACCCCGTTGGCGAAGGGTCCCCAGTTGCGCAGCGGGTCGCCGGCGCCGGGGCGTTCCACCTTGATCACCTCGGCCCCGAAGTCGGCCAGCAGGCTGCTGGCGGTTCCCCCGGCGACGATGATGGACAGGTCCAGGACTTTCAGGCCTGCGAGCGGCCCTTGGGCTGTGGTCAAATCTTCCCCCGTTTTGGCCTGTTCTCAAGTCTTGAGAATGGCCTGTTTCAAGTTGATTAATACTACCAGTCGGCTTGGAGCCGGAAAAGGCGGCCGCAACACCTCTCAGAACCACCTGATTTAGTCTGTAACCGCGTTGGGGTCTCTGCTATAATCTGGGACGATTCTGGGGCCATCACTGGCGGCCTCGATACGCCCAGGTTAAACAACAGCTATGTTAGACGATTATTTCCGGCAATACGGTCTCATCGCCATCTTCACGGCGGTGGCCATCGGAGTTCCCATCAGCATGCTGATGATGTCTTCGATGGCGGGCCGCATCGGCCTCCGTCCCAACAACCCTACAGAGATCAAGTCGGATACCTACGAGTGTGGCGTCGAGCCCATCGGCGGACGATGGGAGCTATTCAACTTCCGCTATTACATGTTCGCCATCCTCTTCGTCATCTTCGACGTTGAAGTGGTGTTCCTTTACCCTTGGGCGGCCAAGTTCCAGCAACTTGAACTGTTCGCGTTGATTGAGATGGCCGTATTCGTAGGCATCCTTGTCGTTGGCCTGGCATACGCCTGGCGCAAGAATGACCTGGAGTGGAGTTAGGCGACGCCGATGTCATTGGAGATTGGGCAAGGGGACGGCCCCCTAGAGTCACGGACTTGGGACCTAGATCGGCATGAAGGATCAATGGTCCAGGACCTGAAAGACGCGTCCATCGAACCCCTGGCCGAGCCCACCATCGAAGTCCCCGACGACCTCAAGAACAACCTGATGATTACTTCGGTGGATGCCTTGGTCAATTGGGGTAGAAAGTCGGCCCTCTGGCCGGTGACTTTCGGCCTGGCCTGCTGCGCCTTCGAGATGATTGCCAGCGCCATGGGCCGTTTCGATATCGCCCGGTTTGGCATGGAAGCCTTCCGCGCCTCACCCCGCCAGGCCGACCTGATGATCGTGGCTGGGACGGTGACCTGGAAGATGTCCCCGGCGATCAAACGCATCTACGACCAGATGGCCGAGCCCAAGTGGGTGATTTCTATGGGCGTCTGCGCCACCAGCGGCGGCCCTTACTACGGTTCTTACAGCGTGGTTCCCGGCGTGGACCATATCATTCCAGTCGATGTTTACGTGCCCGGTTGCCCGCCCCGTCCCGATGCATTGCTCTACGGCATCATGGAGCTACACGAGAAGATAAAGAGGTACCACAACCTGCCCAACGGCCCCAGGTTGAACCCCTTCGGGCGGGGCTCTAAACCGGAGAGCCCCTAGATGGCCGTTCAACAATTGACCGGCGAGGAACTCTCAGAAAGGGTTGGCGCAGCGGTTTCCGATTCAGTGGTTGCATCCGTTGATGGCGTCCTTTTCGTCGAGCCGGCAAAGATCGCCGACGTCGCCGGCTTCCTGAAGTCGGACTCGAGACTGGATTTCAACTTCCTAAACTCCATCTCGGCCGTCGATTACATCAACCATTTCGAGGTCGTCTATCACTTGACCTCCATGAACAAGCACCACACGGCCATAGTCAAGACCCGCCTGGACGGCCGCGACGAACTGACATTACCTTCGGTCTATCACCTGTGGCGGGGGGCCGATTTCCAAGAACGGGAGATCTGGGACCTTATGGGAATCAGTTTCGCAGGACACCCAAACCTAAAGAGAATCATGCTGTGGGAAGGCTTTGATGGCCACCCACTGCGAAAGGACTATTTGTAGCCATAAGCTATCAGGCGCTAATCGCTGAAAGCTGAAACCTGACTGCTCTCTTATGCCGATCCAAACCGAGCCGATGACGGTCAATATCGGGCCTCAGCACCCCAGCACACACGGGGTGTTTAGGCTGCGCGTTACCTTTGACGGCGAGGATATCTTGGAAGTTGAGCCGATCTTTGGCTACCTCCACCGTGGCACCGAGAAGCTCGCCGAAGAGCGCAATTACACCCAGATAGTCACCTTGACCGACCGTTTGGACTATGTTTCGTCCATGATCAATAACCAGGCATACTGCCTAGCGGTGGAAGACCTGATTGGGGTCGAAGTTCCCCAGCGGGCCAAATACCTGAGAACCCTGACCGCCGAACTGCAACGGGTGGCCAGCCACCTGATGGGCATCGGTTTCTTCCTCCAGGACCTGGGAACACTGGGAACGCCCTTGATGTATGCCTTCCGTTTGAGGGAACGGATCTTGGACCTGTTTGAGATGCTCTGCGGAGCGAGGATCACCGTGAGTTACATGCGCCCCGGCGGCGTGTTCTTCGACGCCCCGGACGATTTCTGGCCGGCCTTGGACCAGTTCCTGAAGGACTTCGACATCGAATACAAAGAGCTCGAGCAACTGATCTTGGAGAACGAGATCGTCATGGTCCGCACTCGAGGAGTCAGCCTGCTGCCTTTGGAACTAGCCATCAACAACTCGGTCAGTGGCCCATCGCTCCGGGCCAGCGGGTCCGATTGGGACTGGCGCAAGATGGCCCCCTACGACGCCTACGACCGCATGGAATTCGACATCCCAACCGCCACCGGCGGTGACAATTACGACCGGTTCTGGGTGAGAATCCAGGAGATACACCAGAGCATCCGCATGGTCCGGCAATGCATTCAGCAGATCGAGCCTGGCCCGATTCGCGCCGATGTGCCGTTGGTGTTGCGGCCCGAACCGGGCGCTGAGGCCTACGGGCGGGTGGAGGCATCCAAGGGCGAGCTGGCTTTCTATCTGGTATCGGACGGCGGAATCAGTCCCTACCGCTGCAAGGTGCGGTCGCCTTCTTTGATGAACCTGACAACGATCGAGCACCTCCTGGTTGGCTGGAAATTGGCCGACATGATCGTGACGTTGGGCAGCCTGGACATAAACCTGGGTGAAGTGGACCGATGAACTGCGTTCTGGGCCCCGACAACATCTTGCACGATACCCTTCTGTACCGGGTGATTTACGAAGGCGTGGGCAACGTTTTGCCTTGCGGCTTGTCTTACGTGGTAGCCGGTCTGGCCATAATGATGTTGCTGGTTAATGGCGTGCTCTTGGGTGCTGGTCTGTTTTCCTGGGTGGAGCGCCGGCTGATCGGCCGGTTCCACAACCGTATCGGTCCCAACCGCTGGGGGCCATTCGGTTCACTGCAACCCTTGGCCGACCTGGTCAAGTTGTTATTTAAAGAGGACCTGACACCCAGGGGTGCGGACCGAATCGTATTCGCCATCGTGCCCGTGGCCATGTTGGCCCCGGTGGTGCTGACGATGGCCGTGGTGCCCTTCGCCAAAGACACGGCCCTGGCCAATCTGAACGTGGGCGTCCTGTACATCCTTGCAGTCACATCGATTACGTCCATCGCTATTTTTATGGCTGGATGGTCTTCCGATAACCGGTACGCTATGTGGGGTGCGTCCCGGGGCGTGGCCATCCTTATCAGCTACGAAGTCCCGGTGGTCATGTCCTTGTTGGGCGTGGTGCTGGTGGCCGGATCCATGTCCTTGGACGACGTGGTCTCCGCCCAGACCGTCCCATTCCTTTTGGTCCAACCGCTGGCATTCTTCGTCTTCTTCGCCGGCACATCTGCGGAGCTGAATCGGACGCCATTCGACTTGGCTGAGGCCGAGTCGGAGATCATCGCCGGGTATCACATCGAGTACAGCGGGGTGAAATTCGCCCTGATTCAGGCCGCCGAGTTCGGCGCCGTCCTGACCTCTTCGGCGGTGATGGTCACCCTGTTCCTCAGCGGCTGGTCAGGCCCCGCATCCAACTACCTAGGTTGGGCCTGGTTTCTGATGAAGATCGGCGTCTTGGCATTCATCTTCAGTTGGGTCCGGGCCACATTCCCTCGCCTGCGCATCGACCAATTGCTGGCCTTTGCCTGGAAGTTCCTGCTGCCCCTCAGCATCATCAACCTGTTTGCCACCGCGTTGGAGGTCTATTTCCTCCGCGACGGCTCCGGCGCCCTGGATACGACCGACCTATGGATCATGGCCGGGGTCAACTTTGGGGTAGCCTTTGGCTGTCTACTGATCTTCGGCACATTGATCAAAGAGAAAGTACGCCCGGCAGGGCCAGTTACGGGATCCACCCTCTCCCCCGTGGAGGCCGACTGATATGTACGGAATAAATTTGGTCAAAGGTCTGATGGTCACGATGAAGAATCTGACCAAGAGGCCGTTTACTGTCCAATACCCTGAAGAGCGCGTCAAACAACACCCTCGGTTCCGCGGCGAAGAATTTGTCTGGTACGAAGAGCGATGCACCGGCTGCGCCTCCTGCGCTAAGTACTGTCCGCTAGGGATAATCGAGATAGTGACCACCCCCAGCGAGACCGCTCCGGCCGAGGGCGACAAATACAAGTTGGAAGTTTTCGACATCGCCATAAACCGGTGCATGTTCTGCGGACTGTGCGTCGAGGCCTGCCCGTATGACGCGCTATATATGGGCAGCGGGTTCGAGCAAGGCCAGTATTCCAGGAAGAATATGGTCATCGATATCGACCATCTGCGCCAGGCCGAGAAACGCCCCAGCACCTACTTCCGGCCGCAGCTTGAGGACAGCGGCTACGACCCCAGAGGTGGCCACCCTCTCCGTTGGCAGGAGGTAGGCCGGGAGGGCTGGCAGTGGCATCAAAAAGAGAAGGCGGGCATGAGGATCGACCGGCCTGTGCCTTCGGACCTGCTTGAACAAGAGCCACCGGTGGACTCGTCATTCGTAGAAGACAGTGAGACAGCACCCACTCCTGTTAAGGAGACCGAGTAGAT
>VFHF01000283.1 GCA_009392095.1 SAR202 cluster bacterium | reverse complement strand
GGGACCCGCTACGGGCCAACTAGGCGCAAGCCTTTGGAAGAAGTCGCTTTTGTTGAACGTTGGGGGGAAAGCTGGCAGCTTGGCTCTCCGGGCTATACTAGCAATATATGAATAGGGGAATTTATGGCGCTTGACTCCTCCACCGTCCGTCTACTTAGTCAGCTTGCCGAAGGCGATGGCAAGCCTTTGCACGAATGCTCACCCGACGAGGCCCGCGCCTTGTTATCTAAGTTGGCAGAACTTGCCGGCCCTGCGCCGGAGATGTGGCGTGTTGAGGAGCGTAACATCCAGGAACCGGACGGCCAAGCCAGGCTTCGGATCCTGGTCCCCTTCGAAAATCCCATTGGTGTTCTGGTCTACTACCACGGAGGCGGATGGGTCTTAGGTTCAATCGACGAGTATGACACGGTCGCGCGCAAGATCGCGGAGCGAACATCTTGCGCAGTCGTCTTGGTGGAATACCGGCTTGCGCCGGAGCATCGCTACCCGACTGCGGTGGATGATTCATATGCGGCACTGGAATGGGTCGGGCAACACATCATGGATATCGCGGGACGAAAGGTTCCGCTGATCGTGGCCGGTGACAGCGCCGGTGGAAACCTTGCGGCTGTCATGGCAATACGCGCCCGCGACCGCAACGGACCGTCCATTGCGCTGCAGGCGCTCATCTATCCCGTCACCGATGCCGATTTTAACCGTCCCTCATATACCGATCCCGAAAATCAACTACTGCTGACACGGGATGGGATGATTTGGTTCTGGGACCATTACCTTCCAGACCCCTCCCTCCGCACACAGCCGGACGCCTCTCCCTTGCACACCGAAAATCTCTCTGGACTTCCGCCGGCCGTCATAATTACTGCGGAGCATGATGTCTTACGGGACGAAGGCGAGGCCTACTCGTCACGTTTGCAGGAAGCTAATGTGCCGGTTGATATCCAAAGAATCGCCGGCCAGATGCATGGATTCTTCACTCTACTGCTGCTTCAAGGCAGCGAGCTAGGGTTTCAACATATTGTCAAAGCGGTTAAAGCAAGTATCTTCAGCACGAGCAAAGCTCAGGCAGCGAAATAACTAGGTCTAGCTCCCTGGCAAGACCCTTCAACCAATCGAACAAGCACCCGGAGGACAGAATGGCGAACTCGGAATATCACCCAGACTTTGATGCCGTGGTCATAGGGGCCGGCTTTGCCGGATTGGGCATGCTACGGAAGCTGCGGGAAGAACACGGTATGTCCGTCCAAGTGTACGAGACGGGCGACGGAGTCGGCGGCACCTGGTATTGGAACCGCTACCCCGGTGCACGCTGCGACTCCGAGAGCTACATGTATTGCTTCTCATTCTCCAAGGAGATGCTTCAGGACTGGAACTGGAGTGGCAAGTATCCGGAACAGCCCGAGATTCTTTCCTACCTGAACCACGTCGCGGACCGTTTCGACCTCCGCCGCAACATTCAGTTCAACACCCGGGTCACCTCGGCAAGATTCCTAGAGGATGCCAACCTCTGGGAGGTCGAAACAGACCAAGGCGACCGTGTCACATCACAGTTCCTAATCACCGGTATCGGGTGCATCTCATCAGGCAATGTGCCAGACATCAAAGGATTGGACTCCTTTCAGGGAGAGCAGTATCACACAGGAAGCTGGCCCCATGAAGAAGTGGATTTCGCTGGGAAGAGTGTGGCTGTCATTGGCACGGGCTCAAGCGGTATACAATCGATCCCGGTGATCGCCAGGCAAGCGGAGCACCTGACCGTGTTTCAACGGACTCCGCAGTACACGATTCCCGCGCGCCATGGCACCATTGACCGCAAGTTTCTAGAGAAAACGGTAAAACCGAACTACGATGACTTAATGGAGAGGGCGAGGTGGTCCACGGGAGGATTTCCCATGGACCGCGATGAACGCTCTGCTTTAGAGATAAGTGCGGCGGAGCGTCTGGAAATATACGAAGCCAGTTGGGCTGAAGGTGGGATCAGGTTCCTGAGCACATCCTTCAAAGACGTCAGCACAGACAGAAGGGCAAACGACACTATGGCCGAGTTTATCCGGAAGAAGATCCGCGAAATGGTGCAGGACCCCGAGACAGCCGAAAAGCTCATGCCTACGGACCACCCATTCGGTTCAAAACGTCCCCTCATTGATACCGATTACTTTGAAACATACAACCGCGAAAACGTCGAGCTAGTCGATATTCGTCACTCGCCGATCCAAGAGATCACTCCCAGAGGGATACGGACTGACGACCAAGAGTTCGAGTTCGACATGATCGTATTCGCCACCGGTTTCGACGCCATGACGGGCACCTTCTTCAAGATGGATATTCGCGGTAGAGATGGCCTGCCGCTCAAAGAAAAGTGGTCCGAGGGCCCGAAGACCTACCTCGGACTACAAACGGCTGGATTCCCCAACATGTTCATGATCACAGGACCTGGCAGCCCTTCTGTCTTGAGCAACATGCCGGTGTCCATAGAGCAGCACATCGACTGGATTGCGGACCTCCTACAGCACATGCGTGAACATGACATCAAGAGTGTTGAGGCAGAAGCCGACGCGGAGAAGGCATGGGTTGTCCATGTGAATGAGGTCGCCGAGCCCACGATGTTCATGCAGGCGAACTCCTGGTACCTCGGAGCGAATATCCCCGGGAAACCCCGTGTGTTTATGCCTTATGTGGGCGGTGTCGGGACCTACCGCAAAAAGTGCAATGAGGTCGCAGACAACGGATATGAGGGATTCATCCTCGGTGCTGGCCGTAGAGGGGCCGAAACAGTCAAATCCTAAAGGTTTATGACCCAGGCGCAAGGTTGGAGGGTTGACGTCATTTCCTTGAGATGGGATGCAAGGCTAATATACCCGTGGCAGTGGCAAGAAATACAAATGCTGCCGCAGAGCCGCGGCCTAGCAAGCGCGCTGTAGATGCAGTTCAACTATCCGGGAAGCTAAAATCAACCTTTTCTGGAGGGTTGATATGGCTTCCACAACATCTAACTCGGATGTTTGTGCTTCTAATTCCAAGCCACGCAACTTACCCGATGACGATCTGATTCGTGGTTTCCTTCTGTCCCTCGGCACCACCTGTCTCTCCCCGGCCAATCCCACGACTAACCCACGGCCTTCTCCCGGTCGCGCATGCAAGTTTGTCGGCGAATTGCCGGCATCATTAAGAAAAAACAACATTTCGGAGTGTGTCATTGCGGAGCGGAAATTCAGCCAATTCTTCCTTAACGCCCACTAAGAAGCACCACTAAAGTACCCATCACCTTCACTTTAGTGTGCGCCCGTCGCCGGTGTGATCAAGACCTGCGCGAAACTGCCTCAGGTGAACTGACCGGCATCCCTGATAGCCCAACTCCACGGAGCGATGTACAATTCCTTTGCGGGATAGCGGGTCACCGGTGTCCCGACCGTGTTTTTCGATTCGATAGCGGCAAATGGAGGAGCCTTGGCCAACCGTATCAAGCACATAGCGCTGCAAACAGAGAACCCCGCTGAGACCGCCGAGTGGTACAAGAGCGTATTCGGTCTGGACGAACTTCGCCGCGTGCCCGCTGAGACCGGTGAGGAAGGAGTCTGGCTAACCGACGGCTACATCTATTTCGCCATCCTGAAGATGGGCTCCGAGGACGCTCCCAACCTGGGCGAAGGCTCCTCGACGGTGAAAGGCGTTCATCACATTGGCTTCTACGTTGACGATCTTGACGAGGCCGTCTCCACGGTCAAGGACCATGGCGGAACTGAGTGTCCGGGCAGCAGCAAGGCCAACCGCAAGTACAAGGGACCGGACGGGCTGATGATCGATCTGCGTTTCCGGGGTTGGGACGAACAGATTCGCGCCCGCAGCACCCTCTACGAATTGACCGAAGCCGCGCCCGCCAAGACCGCCGGGGCTGCAGACTAGGTACCACAGGGGTATTCCCTGTTGATGGAATCGGCAGATCGGCGAGGGGTAACTACACGTGCCTGTAACTAAGCGTATCGGAGCATTGGTACCCGCCACCAACCCGGTGGTAGAACCCGATTTTTACCGGGTGCTACCACCGGAGATAACCGTTCACTTCGAGCGGATGTTCAACGGCGATTGGGGCAATCAGCCCAAGTCTACTAAGAACACCGGCCACCAGATCGACATCTCCAGCGAAGAGGCGGCCACTGTCGATACCGCCCTGTTCGGGTTCGACGCCGACAAGATGAACGAGGATGTCAGCCGAGGCGCGCGCTCCCTGTCCAACATCAAACCCGATATCCTGGTCTACGCCTGCACCTCAGGCACCTATCACAAGGGCTATATCCAGTTCGACCAGGAGATGTCGGAAGAGATGCAGACGGCCAGCGGAGTGGAATCCATCACTGCTGTCGGGGCCTGCATCGAAGCGTTCAAGTTCATAGGCTCCAAGCGTCTCAGCATCGCAGGGCCCTACCGGCATTTTCACCTTAGGGAACGTCTCAAGCCCCTGCTTGAGGAGGCTGGTTTCAACGTGGTGAGCGCGGATGGTGAGCCCTGGATGCAGGACTCCATGAACCCCTTGGAGATCGAGGAAGAAACGGTCCAGACCATCATCGACTTTGTCCCCACGGTGGTGAAAGACGAAGCCGACACCATCTTCCTGCCCGGCACGGCGTGGCGGGGCCTCGACGCGGTGGAGCCTCTGGAACAGAAGCTGGGCAAGACCGTGATATCGGTGAACCAGGCAACCATCTGGCTAGCCCTGCGCCGCATAGGCTGGACCGAACCCATCCAGGGCTTCGGCAGCCTGCTGCGAAAATTGGCTTAGCCCTACCGCCCGTAAACCGGTGTCCGAGTTGAAACAGGCGCTTCGGGTTTTCGAGTCATCAGGAAGAAGACGCCACTGGCCAGATAGATGGGTAGGAAAGAGATTAGGACCACGGTGTAGCTGCCGGTGCGGTCGAACATATACCCCGCATAGATCGGCGAGACCAGCATCCCCAAGTTGAATGCCGTGCTGATGATGCCCATCAAGGTTGCGAAACTGGTCCGCCCGAAGAAATTGCCCAGCGCCACCCAGTTCAGCGTGCTGCCACCCTGCTCCACGGCCATCAACACGACAAACAGATAGACCGCGGTATTCCCGTCCATGACCAACATGGCCACAACCGCCAGGCCCGCGGCCACCATGCCGCCGGCCATCATAGGCTGGAGGGGAATATGATCGCCAAGATACCCCGCCGCCAACCGCATAGGTATGGAGAGGAAGAACATCAGGGAGAACATCAGGCCGGCTTCTCCCTGGGACATTCCTTTCCACACAAACATCTCTACCGCGTGGACCGATATGGCGCCCCACATGGTGATGCGCAACACCGACCCGGTAAACAGTATCCAATAAGACCGCGTCCGCAGCGCCTGACGCACCGTGAAGTCAACCAGGCTCGTCTGGGTCGCGGTATCGTCTTCGGGCCGGAGCAGATCGGGCTCGATCCCCATCTGTTCCGGCGAGTGGCGCACCAACAAGGCCAGAGGTACGACTATGACCGCCATGAATATCCCGGAGTAGAGCATGACGTCGCGCCAACCAATGGTGCTGACGCCGATGGAGATGAGCGGCAGCAACACGGCGCCGCCCGAGGCGAACCCGGTGATGCAGATAGACATCGCCAGTGACCTGCGGCGGATGAACCACCGGTTGACTGCGCTAATCAGCACCTGCCCCAAGCCCGAGCTCTTCCCGACGCCCACCATGCCCACGAAGATCACCACAAACAAGACGTAGCTGTGCACCCAACTGAGAGCCATGAAACCGGCACTGGCCAGCAGTCCCCCAAATATGATCATAGGGCGCGCGCCAAACTTGTCCACGAACCGGCCGACGATGGGCCCGGCGAAGCTGCCTTCGGCACGGACCAGGCTGAAGATCAAAGATGTTTGAGTGCTGTTCAGTCCCAGGTCACGCTTGATCGGACCGAAAAATATCGCGTTGCTGTGGGAGAAGATGCCACCGGACAACACGCCCAACATAAAGGTTGCGCCAAGCACCCACCAACCGTAATACGCGCCTCTGGCCTTGCGCACCAACGGCACCTGGTTCAACATCCGTCTATCTTCAAAGGGGTTTTCTGACCGGTCCCTACATTAATATCTTAGACTATGATATCAAACCATGAATACTATTCGCCGCGCCACACCGGCGGTCTTTTCTCGGCGAATGCTTTGGGGCCTTCCAACGCGTCCTGAGAGCCCAGCACTCGGTCTCCCACTTTGGCAGTGAAACGCAGCGATTCTTCCAGACCGTACCGCCGCCAGAACTGGCCTACGGCCTTGGTTCCCTCGACCGCCAACGGCGCGTTGGCTCCAATCATCTCCGCAATCTCAACCGCCCGAGGCATCAAATCTTCGGGCGCCAATATCTCACGAACAAAACCCAGCCGGTAGGCGTCGTCAACGCTCAATGTGTCTCCGGTTAGCATCAGGTACGAGGCCTCGCCGTAGGGCAGCACCCGCGCCAGGTTGTTGATGGCGTAGTTGGCCATGATGCCCCGTTTCACCTCGAACAGACCGAAGTAGGCATCAGTGGAAGCGATACGGATGTCGCAGTCGGTGGCCCGTTCCATCCCCGCGCCGATGGCCAGCCCGTTGACCGCCGCGACGAACGGCTTGGGGTTCCGGCCAAATGGCTGGTTGCCCCGGTAGCCTTCAATCCGCTGTTCCTCAGTCAAAGACGCCGTCGTGCCGTAGAGGTCCGTCATC
>VFHF01000282.1 GCA_009392095.1 SAR202 cluster bacterium | reverse complement strand
CATTTCGAGACCAGCTCGGCTATGTCCAACTCACCCACCACCATGTCCGTGCGACGGTCTCGTTGGAGGTGTTCGCGCTCGGCTTTATATTCCTCGGCCAAACGCAGTCTTTCAACCCGAATCTCAGCAGCTCGCTCATAGTCGGTGCGCTGTGCGGCAGCGTCTTCTTGGTCGAGCAATTGCTCGATCCTTTCTTCGATGTTCTTGATATTGGCCGGGAGGCTTTCCGCGTCGATGCGCAGGCTGCTGGCCGCCTCGTCGATGAAGTCCACTGCCTTGTCGGGAAGCTGGCGCCCAGTGATGTAGCGGTCACTGAGCCGGGCGGCGGCAATCAGAGCGGAGTCGTCGATATCCACCTTGTGATGGGCCTCATAACGGGGCCGCAGGATCCGCAGGATCTCCACCGTTTCTTCCACCGATGGCTCCTCAAGAATCACCGGTTGAAAACGGCGCTCTAGCGCGGTGTCTTTCTCGATGTATTTCCGGAACTCGTCCAGAGTGGTTGCGCCGATGCATTGCAGTTCGCCCCGCGCTAAAGCGGGTTTGAGTAGGTTGCTGGCGTCAATGCCACCTTCGGAGGCGCCGGCGCCAACCATGGTATGGATCTCGTCCAGGAACAGGATCACCTCCCGGTGGGCCTGTTTAACCTCGTCCACAACGGACTTGAGCCGTTCTTCGAACTCGCCCCTGAATTTGGATCCGGCGACCAAAGCGCCCATGTCTAGGGCCAGCACGCGGCGGCCCTTGAGGGAGTCGGCTACGTCTCCAGCCACGATACGGGCGGCCAGGCCCTCGATGATGGCAGTCTTGCCCACGCCGGCCTCGCCAATGATCACGGGGTTATTCTTCTTCCGCCGGGTCAGCGTCTGCATAACTTGGCGAATCTCTTCGTCTCTGCCTACAACCGGGTCCAGTTTACCTTGGCGGGCCAGTTGGGTCAGGTCGATGCTGTATTTGTCCAAGGAACGGTAGCGGCTCTCGGCCCGTGGGTCGTCCACGCGGTGGTTGCCCCGGATCTCGACCAGCGCCTGATAAACCTTTTCCTGGTCGATGCCGTGTTCCTTCAATATCTGGGCCGCATCTCCCTGGGACTCCATGACGGCGGCGATGAACAGGTGCTCGGCGCCGATGTAGTCATCCTTCAGCCGGTCAGCTTCATTCTTGGCGTCTTCCAAGAGCCTGGCGGCTCGAGGAGTTGGATAGATCTGGGTGGTGTTGTCAGCCACCTTGGGGGTGGACTCCAGAGCGCTGTCCAACTGGACGGCGATAGCGTCTACCGTCACCCCGATCTGGACCATGATCTCTCTGGGTGTGCCGTTCTCCAACTGTAAAAGCGCCAGCAGGATATGCTCAACGTCCCATTGGCTGTGGGCATAATGTCGCACCAGGTCTTGGGAATTGTGCAGTACCTCTTGGGCCTGTTCTGTGAATTGGTCTGGTCTTAATACCATGATGACTTCTCCTAGGGGCGGCTGACCGCGCCCTGTCCCTGACGCTGGCCGGGCGTCTGTTTCGTTCTTTGCAATATGCTCACGGCCTCAGTCAATTGTTTAACTTCACCCTCAAGCTCTTCGATGCGGTTCATGAGTTTAAGAGCTACCTCGGCGCCAGCCAAGTTCAGTCCCATGTCCTCGGTTAAGGCCTTGAGGCGTCGCAGGCGCTCGATGTCGGCCATGGAATAGAGCCGCTGCCGGCCCCCTGTGCGGGACGGCCAGATCAGGCCCACGCGCTCGTAATGGCGCAGGGTTTGTGCGTGGACACCCACGATACGGGCGGCCACGCTGATCACGAAGCACGGTTCGTTCGGAAATTGGTTGTCGGTACTCATAACTACTCCTCACCCGTCCCACCATCGTCCCCATTTTCATCAGGTTCTTCGTCAAGTCCATCATCGGACTCTGGCGACTCCGCCAATCTCAGGCGCGCGTCCCGCAACCTTTGGAACAGGTCTCTCTCTTCTTCTGTTAACTCGGAGGGAAGCTTCACCTTTAGCGTGGCGAACAGGTCGCCGCGGTGGTCAACATCGCTCCGAACGTTGTTGGCCGAATTGTTCAAGACCGGCATACCTTGACCGGCCAGCCGGAACCGTCGCCCGTTTTGGGTCCCTTTCGGGATAGTCAGCGCCAGGCGTCCGGTGAGGGTTGGCACGGTCATCTCGCCGCCCAAGACAGCGTCGTCCAAAGGCGCTTCAACCTCAACGTAGAGGTCCTTTCCTTGACGCCTGAATTTGGCATGGTTCTTCACCGATATCAGCAGGAAGAAATCTCCGGCACGGTCCCGGTCCGCAGATATATGGACCTTGGAGCCGTTGTCGACCCCGGGCGGGATTTTGGCCTCAAGGCGCCGGCCATCCTGCATCTGGAGGCGGCGGGCCGCGCCGTTGAACGCCTCTTCCAACGTTATCTGGACCTTATACTCGGCCGGTGGCGGTGGTTTAACGTCGAAACCGCCGCCCATCCCTCCAAAGAGGTCATCTAGGTTGAACGTCCGCCCGCCTCCGCGCCCGCCCCCCATGTTGAAATGGGAGAACCCGCCGCCTCCGCTGGGCCGCTGGAACCGGTCCGCATGCTCCCAGTCGTCACCATACCGGTCGTATTTTTGGCGTGAATCGGCGTCGGACAGCACGCTGTAAGCCTCATTGATCTCTTTGAACTTCTCTTCCGAGGCCGGGTCGTTGTCGTTCACGTCGGGGTGATGCTTGCGGGCCAATTTTCGGAATGCGCTTCGGATATCTTTCTCCGAGGCACCCCGGGCCACGCCTAATGTTTTGTAATAATCAGCCATATGTTGAACCGAGTAGTAGCGTTTCGCCAGTTTTAATCTGAATGGGATTATAGGTTAATTGAGCCTATATGTCAATTTAACAAATATAGCAAAAACATTATTGCTGATTGAATTTACAAAGTAAGTTGATAGTTGAAGACTCAATTATGGCCAGTACAGGGTGTTAGTTGGGATTGAGACAAAAAGAATAGTTTCAACCCCTAAA
>VFHF01000281.1 GCA_009392095.1 SAR202 cluster bacterium | reverse complement strand
ATGGTGCTTGAGCCTGACAGTCTTGACCCTTGAATTGGCGGTTTCTATAATTGCTTGTTGCGTGCGTGATTGGCGCATATTTTTGCATTGACTGCACCAGCGTTCTATACCGCTGGAGGAGCACCCAATTGACCGAGTCCTCAGCCCAACCGCCAACAGCGGAGAGCATCGAAGCAATAACCATCTCTGCCTCTGCGGAGTTGGACCGTCTGGAAAACCTGGAAGCAGTGGACCAGTGGCGCGTCTCATACCTTGGCCGACGCGGCATGCTGACGACCGTTCTGCGTGGTCTGTCGTCCCTTGAAGTAGAAGAACGTAGGACCGTTGGTGCGCTGGCCAACCAGGCGAAGAATACGCTTGAAGAGCGGCTTGAAGAACGCGTCCGCCAGATTAATGAAGCGACGCTGACCCGCTCAGCTAATCAGGACCGGTTGGATGTCACACTGCCCGGCCGTCCGGCCTTGGAGGGCCGCCTTCACCCGACAACCCAGATCGTCAGGGAGATCTGCAGCGCATTCGTTGCCATGGGGTTTGGCGTTGTAGAGGGGCCGGAGGTCGAATGGGACCATTACAACTTTGAGATGCTGAACATCCCCAAAGGGCACCCTGCGCGGGACATGTGGAACACTCTCTGGGTGGACTATGAGGACCCGACAGGCGAGCAAGCCATGCTGCTGCGGACCCATACCTCACCGATGCAGGCCAGGGTTATGGAAAACCGGGAACCGCCTATAAGAGTGGTCGTGCCTGGCAAGTGCTACCGGTACGAGGCTACCGACGCCACCCACGAATGGCATTTCTACCAGGTGGAAGGCCTGGCCGTTGGCGAAGGCATCACTTTCGCTGACCTCAAAGGCACACTGTATGAATTTGCCCGCCGGATGTTTGGCGAAGAACGTCAGATACGCTTCCGCTGCGACTATTTCCCCTTTGTGGAGCCCGGCGTCGATATGTCCATCGACTGTTTTGCCTGCGAAGGCGACGGCAACGGGTGCCGAATCTGCCGTGACAGCGGATGGATCGAGATCATGGGCGCCGGGATGATTCATCCCAAGGTCTTGGAAGGTGTGGGCTACGACACCGAGAGGTACACCGGCTTCGCCTTTGGCATGGGACCTGAGCGCATCGCCATGCTGAAATACGGGATCGACGACATACGCCATTTCTATTCCAACGACCTTCGGTTCCTGCGTCAATTTTAATGAGAAATAAACCTGGCAGGATGTGGGCTGCCGCTTCGCAGGCCCAGCTAACGCTGGAACCTGCGGTTGATGAGCGATATAGATGAAAGTCCCCCTAAGCTGGCTGAGACAATACGTCGATGTTGACCTGCCCGCACAAGACCTGGCCCACCGGCTGACCATGGCCGGCATAGAGGTCGGCGAAGTCGAGGTCATTGGTGGCTGGAGCGAGGTTTTCGTCGGTCAAGTGACCGGCGTCCGTCCTCACCCCAACGCCGACCGGTTACGCCTGTGTGTGGTCAGCACCGGCTCAGAGGAGTTGGAAGTGGTCTGCGGCGCGCCAAACGTGGCCGCCGGCCAGAACATCTGCTTTGCTAAAGTGGGTGCCAACATCTACAACACGCACACCGAGCGGCATGAAGTTCTGGAAGCAGCCAAGATCAGGGGTGTTGAATCCCGGGGTATGATTTGTTCCGCAGTTGAATTGGGTCTGGGCGACGACCACTCGGGCATCATTGAACTGCCTGAGGACGCACCTGTTGGGGCCTTGCTCGTCGATTATCTGGGCGACACTGTCCTAGACCTGGAACTTACCCCCAACCGCCTCGATTGCCTATCGGTCTTGGGAGTGGCCCACGAAGTGGCTGCCCTGACCGGCAAAACCGTCAAAGAGCCGGAAACGAATTACAAAGAAGCGGGCGCGCCGATTACCGAGCAGATCTATATCAGCGTGGAGAGCCCGGAGTTGTGCCGCCGCTATACAGCTAGCCTGCTGCAGGGCGTCAAGATTGGCCCTTCGCCCCAATGGCTACAGGACCGGCTGACCCGGGCGGGGCTACGGCCCATCAACAACGTGGTGGACGTCACCAACTTCGTGATGTTGGAGTACAACCAGCCCCTGCACTCATTCGACTATGACCTGATCAAGGACGCCACGGTCATAGTTAGGCGGGCGCGTCCAGACGAAATGTTGACCACCCTAGACGGCGTCGAACGGAAATTGACAGTTGAGAACCTGGTCATTGCCGACGCAAACTACGCCATCGGCCTAGGTGGAGTCATCGGTGGGGCCAACAGCGAGATCAGCGTCAACACGGTGAACGTGCTTCTGGAATCGGCCACATTCGACGGCGCCAACAACCGGGAGACGGCCCAGACTTTGGGACTGCGCACCGAAGCCACCCTGCGGTTCGAAAAAGGCCTGCGCCCGGAGCTAGCGCCCATCGCCCTGCGCCGGGCCACCGGCTTGATCCAGGAGGTCGCCGGCGGGACAGTAGCGCCGGGCATCGTGGACGTTTTGTCCGACGAAGGAGCTGATGCTCCGGTAGTGCCGCTGACCGGCGAGAAGATCAGGCGGATGCTGGGGATGGAAGTGGACCAAAAGCGGGTCCAAGAGACTCTCGATGCTCTGGGTTTCACCTGGGAGTCTGCCGGGGAATCCGAACTGAAAGTCACTGTCCCCTATTGGCGGAACGACGTAAACATTGAGGAGGACCTGGTTGAAGAAGTAGTGCGGACCATCGGTTACGATTTGGTTCCGACCACCATGCTCTCCAGTCCCATCCCGTTCCAACAGCCGGTGCCGGTCATGGGCCTTCGCGACCAGATCAAAGACCTGTTGGCCTCCGAGGGTATCCAAGAGGTGATCAACTACCCTCTGGTAACCCTGCAGCAGTTGGACCAAGTTGAACAACTGGACCCGGCCAACCTGCCGATGCGGGTGACGAACCCGATGAGCGCCGACCGGGAGTATCTTCGTACCACCCTGCGGGCCAGCCTGCTGGCCACCCTCGCCGCCAACCAGAGCCACGGCTCCGGGCCTTTCCGGTTGTTTGAAGCTGGAAGGGTTTTCTGGCCTAGGGAAGGCGACCTGCCCGATGAACGGGAGACCGTGGCCGGAGTGCTGGCCGGGCTTCGCCATGAGCCTTCTTGGCTGGAAGATGACAGTCTGCTGGATTTCTACGATGCAAAGGGCGTTGTGGAACTCGTCCTCAACCGCCTGGGGGTTTCGGCGACTTACGAACCCTCCGATGACCCGTCATTCCACCCCGGTCGTTGCGCCGTCATTAAAGTTGCGGATGCGGTGATTGGCGTCGTGGGGGAAGTCCATCCAGTGGTCATGGATCGGTTGGGTCTGGAATCGCCGCAAGTAGCCGCATTTGAACTATATTTAGGACCTATCTTGGCAGCTTTACCCGCTGGGCAACAGCAGTTTGAGCCATTGCCAAGATACCCCTCGGCCACCCGTGACCTGGCCTTGGTTATGCCAACCGATGTCGATGCCGGGCAGGTAACTCGATTGATATTGCGCCACCGGGGCGTGGACCGGGCGGACCTCTTCGACATCTATGCCGGTGAGAACATCGCCGAAGGCACCAAGTCACTGGCATTTCACGTATACTTTCAAGCGAGAGACCGTACCTTGACCAACGAAGAGGTCAACCGCTCTCTGGACGGTCTGCTACGGACCCTGGAACGCGAACTAAAAGTAACTCTCCGGGCTTAGACAGCCCAGACCGATAGACAAATGACTAATCACAACCACGGACATCACGCCAGAAATCACGATAGCGGGCATGAACCCCTTCATTCCCACGGCCATGGCCACACCACTGAAGATATGCTTAGCGTTGAGCAGGCTTACGAGCGTGTCTTGGCCAGCTTCCAGACCCTAGACGCTGAAGAAAAACCCCTGCTGGAGTGCATGGGTCAGGTGCTGGCCGAAGATATCACTTCGCCTCTGGCGCTTCCGCCGTTGGCCAATTCTGGGATGGACGGATACGCCCTGCGCCACAGCGACATCGCAGGAGCCTCCCAAGAGAAACCCAGCAACCTTGAAGTCATCGGCATCGTGGCAGCCGGCCAGATGCCTGACAAGGCGGTCGTTCCAGGCACGGCAATCCGGATCATGACCGGAGCCCCGGTGCCAGACGGCGCGGATACGGTCGTGCCCTTCGAAGAGACCGACGAGGTACAGCGAAAGCGTGAGGGAAAGCCCTTAGACCAGGTAGCGATATTCGCCGATATGCCCACCGGCTGCAACGTGCGCCCAGCCGGAGAGGACGTAAGCGCCGGCACCTTGGTGTTGGAGAAAGGGACGGTGATCCGGGCTGCCGAAGTTGGCGTTATTGCGTCTCTTGGAATGGACAAGGTTAAGGTCATACGCCGTCCGGTGGTGGCGGTACTGGCTACTGGGGACGAACTGGAGAATACCGGTACGCCCCTTTCCGGCGGCAAGATCTACGACTCCAACAGCTTCAGTGTGGCGGCATCGATCGCCGCAAGCGGCGGAGTCCCGAGACTCTTGGGGATAGCCAGGGATAATTTGACGGATTTGAACGCCAAGCTTGAGGCCACGGCCGGTGCGGACCTGGTGGTCACTTCGGCGGGCGTTTCCAAGGGCGATTATGATATTGTGAAGGATGTGCTCAACGAGCGAGGGGAGATGAATTTCTGGTCGGTGCGGATGCGCCCGGCCAAACCCCTGGCGTTTGGGCATTTGATCAGTCCCGGCGTAAAGAACATCCCGCTCCTGGGCCTGCCTGGAAACCCGGTGAGCGCCATGGTGGCCTTTGAGATGTTCGCCAGGCCGGCGATCCGCACTATGTTGGGCAAAGCGAATATCCCGAGGCCGATGGTTGAGGGTGTGCTGAACGGCCCCATCCGGAACGAGGATGGACGCAGGGTATATGCTAGGGTGGAAGTTGAATTGAAAGACGGCGTGTACCAAGCCACTCCTACCGGCCCGCAGGGCTCAAATATCCTGACATCCATGTCCAGAGCCAACGGTCTGGCGATCTGCCCAGAGGACTTGGCTGGCAAGGATGCAGGCGAACAGGTACAGATTATCATGTTGGATTGGAACGAAGAGGTACAAGTATGACCACGCAAGAACCCAATGCCGAAGAAATGGTAAAAGAGTCGGCTGAAGCGTCGATAGAAGAAATAGTAGATGAACCGGGAAAAGAGAACCCTCTGTTCCTGATCAGTGTTGACCGGTTGGCTAAATTGGAGCGCTCTCCGATTCACCTGGTGGCCGGAAGATTGGCCGCCGCCAGCCCGTCGAAATACAAGCCGATCAACGAGATGGGCGATGTGAAGAGCCTGATTCGTGAGATTTCCCAGAATTACAAGACCGACTCCAGCTTTATACGCTCAGACATGCCGGTGCAGGAGATCATATTTCGAACGTTGCTGGCCCGGAACAACCGGCCCATGTCCCTAGTGGATCTGCATTATGAGCTGACGGAAAAGTGGGCCACACCCATCCGGCCCATTGTCATAACCGAGGAACGTCTGCTCCGTATTCTGGACAACGATACTTACTATGGGTTTGCCAGGAAGTAGATTTCCGGCATCAAATCAGCATAAAAAAACCGGGGCGTAAATCACGCCCCGGTTTTTCTTTTTTCTCAGTATGGCTAAGCTGCGGTCAATTGTTCCTTGGCTAGCGTAATCAGCTTGCTGAAACCTTCGGAATCCTGGACTGCCATGTCGGCCAGAATCTTGCGGTCCAGCCCCACACCGGCCAGCTTCAGGCCGTGCATGAACTGGCTGTAAGTGGTCCCCGCTTCCCGGCAGCCTGCGCCGATGCGGATAATCCACAAACGTCGGAAATCGCCTTTGCGTTCGCGGCGATGCCGGTAGGAGTAGGCCCAGGCGTGCATCAATGCTTCATGCGCCCACTTGTAGCTGCGGGACGAAGCTCCGCTATAGCCCCTGGCGGCCTTCATTATCTTTTTGTGGCGGGCGTGCTTCGTGACGCCACGTTTAACTCTGGACAAGGGATAATCTCCGGACTGAGGTTACTTAGATTAAGTCGGTTGCCTACCCGTAGGGAAGCATTCTGTGCAGGCGCTTGAAGTCTGCACTATCTACCGCCAACTTATCGGCGAACTTTCTAGTTACTTTTGTAGGCTTTTTGCGCCTTAGGTGGCTGCTCATGCGCTTCCGGCGCATCAGCTTACCGGTTGCAGTTATGTGTATGCGGGCCTTGGCCCCTTTGTGTGTCTTAAGTTTTGGCATCAGCCAGTTCTTCTACCTGGTCCTGGTTTTTTTCTTCTGGGCTGCCTTCCTCACCCTTTTCAGTCTTGACCAGAGCCGGAATCAGCACCATGGACAACGCCCGGCCTTCCATGGTCGGTGGGCGTTCCAATCGCACTTCGTCTTTTAATTCGTCGGCCACCCGCTTCAGGACCGAAAGGCCCAGCTGCTGGTGAGCGGCTTCCCGCCCGCGGAAACGAACGGTGAGCTTGACCTTGGACCCGTCGCCTATAAACTCGCGAATCTTGCGGGTCTTAGCGTCGAGGTCATGAGTCCCGATATTTGGCCGGAAGCGCACCTCTTTCTGTTCGGTGCTTCTCTGACCCTTCTTGGACTCGCGTTCTTTCTTAGAGGCCAGGTATAGGAGTTTTCCGTAGTCCAGTAGCCTGCAGACAGGGGGTTCGGAATTGGGAGCCACCTCAACCAGGTCCACGTCCGCGTCGCGCGCTAATTGGAGCGCCTTGGCGACATCCATCACACCAAGCTGGGCACCGTCGTCTCCGATGACTCGTACCTGGGGGCTGGTAATCCGCTCGTTTACCCGATATTGTCTAGCTATGCTCTGGTACCTCCGATAAAATCCTCATCAAATACGTTAAAGATAGGAGGATTAACTCTAGCATACCCCCTATACAACGTCAAACAGACTCAGGCATGGCCCAGGCAGGATTACAGGGAGCGTCCAGACCTTCGGAGCAATCGGTAATCGCGCTTGAT
>VFHF01000280.1 GCA_009392095.1 SAR202 cluster bacterium | reverse complement strand
CTTCTAGACATAGGTATTCACACCTGCGTTTTGATCCAACATTTCTAAGGACTCCCCGTAGGGGGCCACGGACAAATCAGGAGATGGAAGCGGTAGTAACCGGTTAGCCGCCGTCCCGAGGCTTGACTGCCCCGTACTTGCTGCGGCCACGCCGGCGGTCCGGCACGCCCTCACAGTCGAGTGCGCTGCGGACTACGTGGTATCGGACACCCGGCAGGTCTTTGACGCGACCGCCTCTGATCAACACCACCGAGTGCTCCTGGAGATTATGGCCCTCACCACCGATGTAAGCGGTGACTTCTACTCCGTTGGTCAAGCGGACTCTGGCGATCTTCCGAAGGGCCGAGTTGGGCTTCTTCGGAGTCATGGTACGCACTTGGATGCAGACACCCCGCCGCTGCGGGCAGCCAGCTCCCCACTTGGTCCTGTTGGTAAGCGAGTTCTGAATCCAATGCATAGCCGGAGCCTTGGTCTTTTTACGGACCGGCTTTCGACCCTTACGGACTAGTTGATTTACTGTTGGCATAGGAAATCCCGTCGCCACAATGGGCGCGATATATAACTCTATCAATCGCCTACTGGAATGTCAATGGATTTTACGGGTAATTCGCCGTTGATTGTATTACTTCACGAGGCCGACATTTACCCACTAAACAAAAGTGACCGGCCGGCGGCAATCAACCACCTGAATATCCTTGACTTCCCAACCTGGCAATCATAAAGTACCTTTTGATTCCACTTTGCCGATCTGGTCCCTCGGCTTCAGATATGCCGGGGGATTTTTTATTATCTCTTGATACCAATGATCAATACCACCTTCATCATCCAATACAACCCTCAATATATAACGACCATCTATTCCTGGGGGAACTCAGATGAGGCTTCGCGATGACCGCCGCCACAGACGGCACCAGGGTAACCATCATCGGAGTGGGTCCAGGTGACAATGGTTTCTTGACCTTGAAAGGGAAACAGGCGATCGAAGAGGCTGACCTGGTCGCCGGATTCCAAACGGTCTTGAACGTCGTCCTTCCATTTGCCAAGAATGCAGAGCTTTGTCCGATGGCCTACCGGGACCAGGAAGAGGTCTTAGACTACGCCGTTGGTCAGGTGAAAGAGGGCAAAAGCTTGGTGGTCTGCGCTTGGGGCGACCTAAACGTATCGGCCAAAGAGCTTTTGGACCGGGTCCGGCGGCGGGTTGACCACGTCGATCTGGTGCCGGGAATCAGCTCGGTGCAGATCGCCATGTCCCGCAGCGGTATCTCGCTCGAGGATGTGGTCTTCATCACCCTGCACCGGCGCGACGGCAAAGAATCGGCTTTAGAAGAACTGGTCTATTACCTGAAAGATGGCCGCCGCAACATCATTCTGTTGCCCAGCCCCTACGACCTCATGCCCGCCGGTATCGCAGCCGGCGTGATTGAGGACGGGGTGCCAGGAGACCATCGAATGACGGTGTACCAACGGCTGACCCACGACGACGAGCAAAGTTGGAGCGGCAGCGTCAGTGAATGCGCCGCCATAACCACCGATTTCAGCGACCTAAGTATCATGATATTTCACCGGCCAATCTCCGAATAACCAAAGGAGAGACCGGAAGGGACCGTCCCCAGATTGATCCTCTTTGTCACCACAGCCGATACCGACCTGCTCACCGCTGACCGGGCGCTGGAAGGTCTGACGGTAGATTTCCCAGAGGTTAAGGCATTCAACCCGGCCACCCTCCCCGGCTCCGGGGAGCAACAGGTCATCTTGGACGCTGCCGCCGAGGCTGACGTTGTTGTGCTCCGGCTGTTGGGCGGAAAGCGGGCCATGCCAGAGATCTTCGACCCTCTGGTGCGCCTGTGCCACGAGAAAGGCACGCCGATCATCGCTTGTCCCGGCCACCAAGAATGGGACCAGGAATTGGTCACCGCCTGCAACGTACCTCCCTCAGAACTTGACGCGGTTTTCTCCTACCTGATCCGGGGCGGAGTGCCGAATTTCCAGAACCTATTTCTCTTCCTCAGCGATTCATACCTAGGGTCTGAGTACGGCCACGAAGCGCCCGCAGAGGTACCCTGGGAGGGGGTCTATCACCCCGACGAAGCGGAAGGCATGGGTGCCGAAGACTTCGTCAAACGCCGCTTTCAACCAGACCGCCCCAACATCGCCGTTTTGTTTTACCGCGCCCACTGGATGAGCGGCAACCTGCAGACCATCGACGCCATGATACGGCGATTCGAAGAACTGGGCGCAAACGTCCTTCCCATCTACTCCTTTAGTTTGAAACACAACCCCGAGGGTGACGGACAAGCTAATCGGACATTTACCGAGATTCTCTGCGATGCCGCGGGTAACTCCCGAGTCCACTGCATCGTCAACACCATGGGCATGTCCATGACTGACCTCCAGCAGGACGTGGCGACCTTCGCCACCGGACCTCAGGTCGATTACCTGGACCAACTGAACGTCCCCATCATCCAGGGAATCTTCAGCACTGGCAAAGAGTCCGAGTGGGAAGAAAGCTCCCTTGGCTTAGGCCCCATCGACACTGCCATGAGTGTGGCTCTGCCCGAGTTCGACGGCCGAATCATCGCCGTTCCCATCTCATTCAAAGAAGAAGTGGCATCAGGAAGCACCGGGAGCAACGGCAAGATGGAGGCCCGGCTGCAACGTAACCTGCCCCGGCCGGACCGTATCGACTTCCTGGCCCGACTGTCGGTGAAATGGGCGGCACTGCGTCTGAAACCTAACTCGGAAAAGCGTATCGCGATTATCCTCAGTAACTACCCAACCAAGGACGCCCGGATCGGAAACGCTGTTGGCCTGGACACCCCGGCCTCGGTGATCAACGTACTGAACGCCTTGAAAAACGCCGGTTACCATGTGACGGACATCCCGGCTGACGGCGACGAACTGGTCCACCAGATCATCGAACGCTGCAGCAACGACACCGACACGCTGACCGAAGAACAATTACAGCTGGCGGCGGGACACGTTAGCGCCAAGCAATACAAAGATTGGTTCAGCACCTTTCCTATGAAGGTCAAAGACGAGCTGACCGAAGCGTGGGGAGAGCCGCCGGGACAGGTCTACCGAACCGGCGATGGCCTGGCCATCGCCGGGATCGACTTGGGCAACGTTTTTGTGGGCCTCCAGCCGCCCCGTGGCTTCGGGGAAAATCCAATCGCTATCTATCACAGCCCTGATCTGGCGCCGACACATCATTACGTTGCCTATTACAGGTGGATCAGGGACGTTTTCAAGGCCGACGCCATGGTCCACGTTGGCAAACACGGCACCATGGAGTGGCTGCCCGGCAAGGGCATCGGGCTCTCCAACGCCTGCTACCCGGAGGTGACGCTTGAAGACGTGCCTCTGTTCTACCCGTTCATCATCAACAACCCCGGCGAGGGCGCGCAAGCCAAGCGCCGCGCCCACGCGACTATCGTCGATCACATGATTCCGCCCATGACCACTGCCGACAGCTACGGCGACATCGCCAAGCTGGAACAACTCATGGACGAACACTACCAGTGCCAGACCCTGGACCCGCCCAAGCTGCCGCTTTTAGAGGGCCAGATATGGGATATGGTGCGCCAGGCGGACCTGGACCGCGACCTTGGCGTGGACGAACTGCCCAAGGATTTCGGCGAGTTCATCCTCCATATAGATGGGTATCTCTGCGAGTTGAAAGACGCCCAGATCAGAGACGGACTGCATACCCTAGGCGAGGTCCCGCCGGACGAGCTGATGGCCAGCTTGTTATCGGTGTTGACTCGTTTGGATACCGGAGGAATACCCAGTCTTCGCAGGTCCTTAGCCGAAGCCATGGATCTCGATTATTCCAGCATCTTGAACGAACCCGCGTTACCCGCACCTGATCCTGTGCCAGCCCGCTTGATCAACGGAAACGAAACACCCATCCGCACTCAGGGCGACCTACTGGAGCGTCTGGAAGACCTTTCCCGCTCGGCCTATTCGCTACTTAGCGAAAGCGGGTTCAAAAGCGAAAATGTGGCCGGCACAGTTGAAAAGTTGCTCGGCAGCAATGACGCCCAGACCACTGCTGTTTTGACCTATGTCGCCGACACCCTTCACCCGGCGTTGCTCAAGACCACCGACGAGATCGACAATTTGCTGCGTGGGCTGAACGGCCAGTTCGTCCCCGCCGGACCCAGTGGCGCGCCCACCAGGGGAATGTCCAACATTCTGCCAACCGGCCGAAATTTCTACTCGGTGGACCCCAAGACGATTCCTTCCCCGACCGCCTGGGACATGGGAGTCGGCCTGGCCGACGCTCTGCTCCAGGTCTATCTGGAAGAGGAAGGCGGCTACCCGGAGATGGTGGGGCTTGTGATTTGGGGGACTTCGGCCATGCGCACCCACGGTGACGACATCGCCCAGGTGTTCAGCCTCTTAGGCGTGAAACCCGTGTGGCAACCGGAAAGCCGTAGAATCACCGGTCTCGAGGTTATACCGCTGTCGGAACTGGGACGCCCCCGCATCGACGTTACGGTGCGGATTAGCGGGTTCTTCCGGGACGCATTCCCTAACCTGATCGATTTGATCGACCAGGCAGTGCAATTGGTGGCGTCGCTCGACGAATCCCCCGAAGAAAACATGGTGCTAAAGCACGTCTTGGAAGACCGGACAAACGATCAGGCAAAAACAGACTCCGCCGGTCCGTCCTCTGATTCGTCGGCCGAGAATGATTCGGATCCGGCAAGCAACCCCTCTCTGTACCGGATATTCGGCAGCAAGCCGGGCTCCTACGGGGCCGGAATCCTAGCCGCCATCGATGAGCGGAATTGGGAGAATGTCCAGGACTTAGCAGAGGTCTACACGGCCTGGGGCGGCTATGCCTACACCCGTCAGGACTTCGGAGTACACGCCCGGGACCAGTTCCGGCGACGGTTCGGCCAGATCGTGGTGGCGGCCAAAAACCAGGACAACCGGGAACACGACA